>CAZTAB010000539.1:0-19478 GCA_964611475.1 uncultured Verrucomicrobiota bacterium
TCACCTCATCCGCTCGTTCTTCTCGGTTCAGGTCCTCTTTCTGCTAGTCCCCGCTGCCGGCTCCCGCTAGAATGGCGAGACTGGTCTGTACATACGGGTGGGAAATATCGATCGATTTTGCGCGCTCTTCATTTGCCGTCATGCTGGAAATCACCAGGTCGATACGCCCCGTCTTCAGCGCGGGAATGAGGCCGTCAAACGCAAGATTCTCGATGCGCACGTCCCGGCCCAGATGTTCTCCCAGCTCCCGCGCAAGATCCACGCTGACGCCCGCCGGGGTTCCCAATTCGTCAGTCATTTCAAAAGGTGGATAGGCCAATTCCATCCCCACCACAAGCTCGTCGGCGACCGGCCCGGAGCAACCGAAACCAAACGGGAGCAGGAGGCATGCAACCAGCGGCAGAAAAACACGAAGACCGTACATGAGTCGCGACTATACGCCGACCTCGCGACGCGCGAAACCTCGAATCGCAGCCTCCGGGCCGGTCCTGGGCCCGAAGAATGATCCGGCTGTAACCTTGAAAGCCGATTCGGGCTCACCTATGGTTGCTGTCCCTGCCCGAAAAATTGTCAGAAAAGAGCACGACATGGAGCCCCCTTCACTGGACCAATTCCCCGAATTCTCCCTCAGCCGCCTGCTTCGCACCGTATTTGAACCCACCGAAGGGATGAAAATCGTAATCCTGATCGACCTGGAAGACCCCCGGGAGATGAAGGACTTTGATTTTCTGGTGAAGGAAAAATACTCAATCCAACGGTATGCGCATGATGTGTTCTACCGCGGGCTGCACCAGGGCGCGCTGAAAACGTGCGGCATGTCCGGGGGCGAGATTTTCGCCTACCAGATCACCGGAGGCAGCAACCTGGACCTTCCGGACCAGGCGGTCGCTCCAGACGGCTCCGAGTACAGCCTCGAGCGGGATGTTTATCCCGCCTACGACATCATCCTCTGCATCTCGACCTACTCCGCCACGGCCCCACTGACCGCATTCGCCAAAACACATGGATTCCGGGGTGCCACCCTGCACGGGGTCAATGACGTCATCCTCAAGTCCGGGTTGTGTGTGGACTACAACCGGATCGCGGACGACGCGGAAAAGCTCCGCCGGGGAATGACACGGGCACAGCGGTTCGAGATCGATTTCGAGGTGCTCGGACAGAAACAGACCCTGATCCTCTTCACCAACGGGCAGGAAGCGCAGAAAAGCCAGGGGCTCTGCCTCGGCACCGAACCCGATGTAGCCAACCTGCCAGCCGGCGAAGTCTACTATGTCCCCGAAGATGCGGAGGGGGTGTTTCCCATGAAGTACGAGCCCGATGGAACCATCGGCCTGATGGAAGTCGCTGGAGGACGCATTCGCAAGGTCACGCTGGTGCAGGGCCGCCAGGAAACCATCGACGCGCATGCACGGAGAATCGAGGAGGATCCGGTAACGGGCGAGCTCGGGGAACTCGGGTTCGGAACCCAGATCCTTCCGGTGTCCGGCGCGGACATCCAGGACGAGAAAATCCGAGGCACCGTGCATATCGCCACCGGCCGCAGCGACCACCTCGGCGGCTACCTGACCCCGGACCGGGTTGAAAGCGCGAAGAATGCAACACACGACGATATCCTGTTCGCGCCCCACAAGACGCCGGAGATTAATGTTTCGCAGGTTCGCATGTATCGCGACGGCGTGGAGTTCGTCCTGATCGAAAACTTCGAACCAGCCACCTACATGCAGAATCTGGTCGCCGATTGAACCCGTGAGCAACATCTACGAGCAAGATGATTCGCTGTCGCAGTACCTGCTGCTTCACTACGGCGCGGATCGCGATGTCCTTCCCTACGACAACGGTCCCGAGGAGGCACTGAATTATCCCGTCCGCTGTGTGCAGAACCTGGTGGACCCGGCCTCGATTGGCCCCGGCGCCCGGGCCCTGGATGTCGGCTGCGCGGTCGGCCGGTCCACGTTCGAGCTGGCGGCCCTATGCGATGGAACCCTTGGCATCGACACGTCCTCCCGTTTTATCGAGACCGCGCGAACACTGGCGGAAAGCGGCCGCGTTTCGCACTACAGGATCGATGAGGGGGACATTCGCACGGCGATGGATTTCTGCGTGCCTGCGTCACTGCCGCGAGACCGAGCACAGTTCGAGGTCGGCGATGCCTGCTCCCCGCGCGCGGACATCGGCGCCTTCGAAATCGTGTTCTGCGCGAACCTGATTGACCGGCTGCCGGACCCAGGTGTTTTCCTCGGCGCCCTTTCCGACCGGGTCGTTTCCGGTGGACAGTTGATCATCACATCGCCGTTCACCTGGCTGGAGGAATTCACGCCGCGGGAAAACTGGATTGGGGGAACGGTTCGTGACGGGCGCCCCCGCCACACCTGGGATCAACTCTGTGCACTGCTCGAAAAGCATTTCACCCTGCGCGCCACCATGGACCTGCCATTCCTGATCCGGGAGCATGCCCGCAAGTTCCAATGGAGCATTGCGCGCGGCGGACGCTGGACCCGGCGGCAGGATGAAGACTGAATCCTTCGATGTTCGGCATTGGGAACCTGGCATCCGTATTTCCAAGTGTCGGCGGCAGCCATGACTTGAATTCATCTGCCCTGTGGTAAAAGATCTGCTCCCAAGGTGGCTCCGCCCGGCGGGAACGAATACATGTTGGACCAGCTTGCCCAGAAAATCAAAGACCGGTCCGCCGTCATCGGGACCATTGGGCTGGGCTACGTCGGCCTGCCCCTGTGCGCAGCCTTCGAGACGGCAGGCTTCCGGGTTCTTGGGTTCGACATCGACCCCGAAAGGGTCGACATCCTGAACAGCGGACGAAACTATCTGAACCATCTCGGTGCACATTTCGTTTCCGGGATGCGGGCAGAAGACCGTTTCGAGGCGACCCACGACTTCGCCCGGCTTTCAGAAGCCGATGCCATCCTGGTCTGTGTGCCCACACCCTTGGGCAAACATCTGGAGCCCGACCTTTCCTTTGTCAAGTCGTCAACAGACAGCATTGCGAAGGCGCTGCGGCCCGGCCAGCTGATCGTGCTGGAGTCCACAACCTACCCGGGCACGACCCGCACGGTGGTGCTGCCGCGGCTCGAGTCCTCGGCATATTCCCACGGCACGGACTACGCGCTCGCCTACTCGCCCGAACGAGGGGATCCCGGGCGAAAAGATTTTACCGCGCAGATGATTCCGAAGCTGATGGGCGGCATCGACGAGGAAAGCGGCGACCTCGCGGAGCAGTTGTACCGCAGTGCGTTCAAGGAAGTGGTGCGGGTGACCAGCGCCGAGATCGCGGAGTCCGCGAAACTTCTGGAAAACATCTACCGGGCGGTCAACATCGCCATGGTGAACGAAATGAAGGTTCTTCTCGATGCGATGGACATCGATATCTGGGAAGTGGTGGACGCGGCCGCCACCAAGCCCTTCGGGTTCCAGGTCTTTTACCCGGGTCCGGGCCTGGGCGGACACTGTATTCCCATCGACCCGTTCTATCTGTCGTGGCGGGCAAAGGAAATCGGCCTCCCCACCCGATTCATCGAGCTGGCGGGTGAAATCAACCACGCCATGCCACGATACGTCGTGCACCGCACGGTGCTGGCGCTCAACAGCGTGGACAAGGCGACACAGGATGCAAAGATCCTGCTCCTGGGACTCGCCTACAAGCCGGATGTCGACGACGTGCGCGAAAGTCCAAGCCTTGAGCTCATCGTCCAACTCCGGGAAATCGGCGCGATCGTCGATTTCCATGATCCACACATCGGAGCCACCCACCGGATGCGGCATTATGACCTGAAAATGCGAAGCATCGAATTCTCGCCCGAAACCCTGGCCTCGTACGATTGCGTGATCATTGTCACGCATCACACCGCGTACGACTGGCAGGTGATCGCGAACCACGCAAAATTGATCGTGGACACACGGGGAGCGTTGCGGGGCGTATCCGGGCCCCGGGCCCACATCTGGTCCGCGTGAGGAGAACGCGATGCCGATCTTTCGACGAGCCCTCCTGAAAACGGCCAACGCCGGAGTCGTGACATTCAAAGACTCGAACGGCGTGGAAGAAATCCAGACGCCTGCCCGGGAGGAGATTGCCCTGCTGCATGTCCGGTGGTCCGCTGCAGCCGACGCATCCCTTCTCCATTCCCTGCGGCCCACGCTGAGCACCGAGGAACTCCGGCGGGCCGACCGGTTTCGCGTCGTGCCACCGCGCCACTGCTTCATCCTCAGCTGGGGTATTCTGCGCCAGCTGCTCGGCTCCTTGACCGGCAAACAGCCGGCGGCCATGGAATTCACCTTTGGCCCGCAAGGGAAACCGTACCTCGCCGGAGCCATGAATCCGGATTGTCTCCAGTTCAACCTCTCGCACAGCGGGGAGGACATCCTCTTTGCAATTACACGTGAACGGGAAATCGGCGTCGATATTGAGAAGGCGCGTGAGCGAAGCCGGATGGAACGGATTGCGCAACGGCATTATCACCCGAACGAAATTTGCGACCTCAAGCAACTGGAGGAACCGGCGTTCGTCGATCGGTTTTACGAGTACTGGACCCTGAAGGAAGCCTGGATCAAGGCGCTGGGACACGGACTGCGGTACCCGATCTCCACGCTGGATTTCAGCCGCCTCCTGCAGTCGGGCGGCGGTCGCTTCCACCTCGAAAACGCGGACTGGTGGTGCCACCCCTTCGAACTTGCCCCGGGAATGCCTGCGGCGATGGCAACGAAGGCACGGTAGCACAGGACAGGCATCCTGCACCGTCGACAAGCAAAGCCAGGAAATGCGGCACCAGTCCACCTTGCTTCATGTAGCTTGTCGTCTGCGCAAGGCGCAAGCTATCCGGTCCCGCGAAAGGCCCTTCGCGGCCGCAGCGCCTCAAGGTAGTGCGTAAGCCCTTCCATGCAGGGCTCAAGGAGATCTGAATTCTGCGCGTTCTTCGCCATGCCGATGGCGCCTTCGATCACGGCAATGTAGAAAACCGCGGCGTGCTCAGGATTGATGTTCTCCCGCACCTGCCCATTCATCTGTCCCCGTCGCAATCCATCGGAAATCGACTGCCGCCACTCGCGGTAGAGCGCATCGAGCCGGATGCGAAACCCCTCGTCGACCGGAGACATTTCCTGGGCCAGGTTCAGGAGGGGGCAGCCGAACCGGCAGTACTGTGCCATCTCCTCATCCGTAATCCGGTCTTGCGGCGTCAACAGCACGATGATCGGATCTTCGCCTTCCACCATGGGATTGATCCACTTGTCCAGAAGCCGCGCACGCAACACGACTTCCACCACACCATACCCAAGTTCCAGCTTGTTGTGGAAATGATGGTACAAGGCACCCTTGGTCACGCCCACGCGGGCCAGGATTGCGTCGAGACTAGCAGCGCGAAAACCGTTTTGCCAGACCTCCTCGAACGCGGCTTCCAGGAGATCCTGGCGCGTCTTTTCCGGCGCATAGACAAGTGTGGTGGAACCCATGTGGAACCCAAGGCTTAAGAACTGGCGGAGACAGTATCCTTTGTCTCGCTAAAAATCAAGGAATTGTCCTTTTCTGGGGAAATATCCGCCCCGGATCAGGCGAGTGGCGGGACCTTCTCCAGCCGCTTGAACACCTCGTTCAGACTTCCCTGCCGGTAGCCCTGGAGGTCCAGGGTAACGTACCGGTAGCCGCACTGCTTCAGGACATCCACCATCCGGTCCCGCAGCTCGGGCTCGAGGGCGCGGGGGATCTCGTCCGGGTCCAGTTCAACCCGGGCCACATCGTCATGAACACGCACGCGAAGCTGGCCGAAGCCGAGTGCCCGAAGACCCGATTCGGCCCGATCGACCTGGTACAGCGCATCCCGGGTGATCGTGATGCCGTAGGGAAAACGGGAGGCGAGGCACGCAAAGGCGGGCTTGTCCGCTGTCTGCAGGCCAAGCGCGGCCGACGCGTGGCGGATGTCATTTTTCGTAAAACCGTGATCCCGGAGCGGACTGTCCACTCGCTGCTCCCGCTGTGCCTTCTTCCCGGGACGGTAGTCACCGTCATCGTCGAGGTTCGTCCCATCTAGAATATGCGCATAGCCTTCGCGATCCGCCAGTTTCCGCATCAAGCCGTACAGCTCGGTCTTGCAATGGTAGCACCGGCTCTTCGGATTGTTGGCGTAATCCGGATTGGCCAATTCGTTCGACGAGATGACACGATGGCGGATCCCCAGTTCCGTCGCCAGGGTGCGGGCCTCTGCCAGTTCGCGCTCCGGAAACGAGGGAGAGGTCGCGGTGACCGCCAAGGCGCGGTCCCCGAGTTCGTCAGCCGCCAGCACCGCCAGGTACGTGCTGTCCACCCCCGCACTGAATGCCACGATGACGGACTCCATCCCCCGGATCGATGCCCGAAGCCCCTCCTCCTTGCAGCGCAAGTCATCTGGAATTGACTGTTGGTTCTGCCTCATGGAAATCGTACTGAGCATACCACACCTGCAACCGAATTCGCGACCCCGGTCCGCCGGGGCTTCCCGTGCCCGTCCCTTGAACAGCCTGATGCTTCATCTTCCACGAATCTCTTGATGGCCCGGCATTCCACCACGGAGCCACAAAGTACACATGCAGGACCTCCATGGTTCAGGCCGTATGCTGCGGCCTTGCCGCGCAGTGCCCTGGACAAGAAGGCAGCCCCCGGACCCTGGGCCAGATTCGGGCAGATATTCAGAAATTACCAGCCGTTTTCCCCTTTTCCTCCGGGTCAGGAAAATCTCAGGCAGGTTCTCCGCCACCCATGTGGTCGGCAGATCCGAGCCCATTGCACGGGGAACCCTAAACCCTTCCCCCGATCCATCCACCCCCGAGTACTTCGTCCCCATCGTAGAAGACCGCGGCCTGTCCAGGGGTAACCGCGAACTGCGGTTCGTCCAGCCGGACCGAAGCCGATGTCCCGCCGTGCAGATCCACATCGGCATCGGCTGCAGGGGTCCGATACCGGACGCGGATGCTGCACCGCATAGGCTCTGTCGGGGGAACGCCTGCGATCCAGTGGATGTCATCGACGCGAAACCGGCGGGTAAACAACTCGTCCCGCGGGCCCACGACGAGGCGGTTGGCGGCCGGGTCAATGTCCTTGACGTATAACCGGGAAGCCGCCGCCACGCCCAGGCCCTTGCGCTGGCCAATGGTATACCGGTGATAGCCGGCGTGGTCGCCCAGCACCCGACCCGAGTCATCCACGATCTCGCCGGTGCGGTTCAATTCCGGGTGGTACGATTCGACAAGGGGCGCATGTCCCTCGTCGGGAACGAAACAGAGGTCCTGGCTCTCCGACTTGGAAGACACCGACACCGGCAGTCCGGTTTGCTCCGCGTACGCGGCGACCTCGGTCTTGGCCCAGCGTTCCAGAGGAAACAGGCAGCGGGAAAGCTGGTCCTGGGAAAGGCGATGAAGAAAATAAGACTGGTCCTTCTTCGCATCCCGGCCGCGCAACAGGTGAAACCGCCCTTCCCGTTCCTCAACCCGGACATAGTGCCCCGTTGCCACCCGCGCACAACCAAGCTGGAGGGCCCGGTCGTGCAACGCGCCAAACTTCACGTACTGATTGCACATCACGCAGGGGGACGGCGTCCGGCCGCGCACGAACTCCTCCACAAACGGCTCAATGATAGTCGACCGGAAAAAATCAACCGCCTGGATAATCGAGTGCGGAATGCCCAGCTTGTCGCAAACCCTCCGCGAGCGCTCGATATCCTCGATCGAACAACACCGCGAGCCTTCGCGAAACAAATGCAGCGTCAAGCCGATGACATCGTATCCCTGCTCCTTCAGCAGGGCGGCCACCACGGAACTGTCCAGCCCCCCGCTCATGCCTACGCCAACGCGCAGCGTGGCGTCGCTGCCTTCCGCATTCATCGTGTGTGGTGAATCGCCCATCCGCATGATTCCGAAAGCCAGTATACCATTTTCCGAACCAGCTGAACGTCCGTATGCCGCGCAGAGTTCACGTATCTGTTCGTACAGGGTGGCTTCCGCTCCGCTCCTGAGGCCGGTTCCAGTCGCTTCATTGTTTCCTGGCACCACGAACCCGGTCGGTGCCCGGGCCAGGTTCCCAGAGGCTTCAACATCGCATTCGCCCCCTTCGGCGGCACTACTCCCCGCATAAAGCGGAAATCAGTTGCCCCGGTTCGAAATCCAGTTCTCGAGTGTTCTCAACCGCTTCTCGATCTCGTTGAGCTTGTGCAGGATCAGAACGTGGGTTTTCTTGGCGTCGATTCCCACCGGACTCTCGTCGCTCTGTATGAGCTCGGCAATGCGAGCGAATGTCTTTTCGTCAATATCCACAATCAGCGTCTCCCGTTTGGTCTGCCCAGTCGAATTGAACCCCACAGCTTCCCGACCCGTCAACGCTGGACACGAATTCCGGGGATTGGAGCCCGGCCACACGTACTCCATTGACAAAACCCTCGCGGGAGAAAAAGCTTCAGGATCATGAACGAGGGCTCCAAACCGATTCGATGGGGAATTCTTGGAACGGCCAAAATCGCCACCAAGGTCGGCGAGGCCATACATCGCGCCGGCAATGCACACCTGGCGGGCATCGCCAGCCGCGGCCTGGAACGGGCGCAGGAGTGGTCGCGGCAACACAATGCGGATCGGGCATTCGGCTCGTATGACGATCTGCTCGACGACCCCGAGATCGAGGCGGTGTACATCCCGCTTCCACCCACGCTCCACGGAGAATGGGCCATTCGTGCCGCGGAAAAAGGCAAGCATGTCCTCTCCGAGAAGCCGGCCGAGGCCAATGCGGCGGAGACGGTGAAAATGACCGAGGCCTGCCGTGCGTGTGGCGTACAGTTCATGGATGGCGTTATGTGGTTTCATCATGACCGGACAGCGGCCATGCGAAAAGTGATCGACGAGGGCGAATTGGGCGATCTCCGTTCCGCCTGTGCGACATTCTCCTTTGACATGGGACCGAATCCCGGGAAGAACATTCGCCTGGATCCGGGCCTCGGGGGAGGAGCTATCGGAGACCTGGGCTACTATTGCATCGGAGCCTGCCTCTGGGCATTCGGGGGATTGCCAGACCGGGTTTCAGCAGCGGGAACGTTCAGGCACGGCGTCGACATGCACGTATCCGGCGTTCTGCACTACGCGGACGGCCGAAACGGCCTGATCGACTGCGCCTTCGATTCCGCGTTCCGCAAGGACCTGGACATTGTGGGAAACAATGCAATCCTTCGGTGTGGGCATTTCACCCTGCCGGAGGAAGAAGACTTCGCCGACTTCGAGATCATCCGCCCATCCAACGGACGGTCGCGCCACGAGTTCAAGGACTCTGTGCAGGAAGTGCGAATGATCGAGCATTTTGGAGACGCAATCCGTTCAGGCATTCTCAACACGAAGTGGCCGGCCCGCGCCGTCGAAACCATGCGGGTATGCGACGCATTCCACGAATCGGCCCGGCGCGACATGGAACCTGTCTCGCTCGATTCATAAGCCCCGTACATTCCACTTTTCCCATGCCATCTCCCCTTCAGAAGGGCTCTCCCCTCCCGGACCAACCGGTCACCTTTTCCGATCCCGAAACCGGCGCGCAAATCCATCAACTCTCCAACCACCAATCGATCAACCACTCGTTCTTCTTCCTCAATAGCTCCTTTCGGCCCGGCGCGCCCCGCCAGGTCGGATTTGTCACGCACCGTGACAAAAGTCCTCAGCTCTGCCTGTTCGACTTCGAGACGGGTGTTTCCACCTGCCAGAGCGAAGCACAGGATCTGCTGCCGTTCTCCCCCGCCTTCAGCCGCGATGGAAAGCATTTGTTTTACTCCACACGGCGAGGCGAAGTGCGGCAAATCGACCTGGACTCCCTGGAAGATGAACGTCTTGCCGCGCTTGAGGAAGCGGCGCTGGGCGAGTGTGGCCCGAGCCCGGACGGCCAATTCCTTGTCACGGCCTGCAAGCGCGGGAACCACCACGGGCTTCTGCTCGTGGATATCGAGCAGCGCGATGCGAGCATCATCTTTGAACGCCCGGAAAAAATCATCCATCCTCAGTTCCACCGGGCAAACCCGGATATCATCGAGTACGCAGGCGATCCGCTTCCCCGGCTCTGGTCCATCCGGCGCGACGGCTCGGAAAACAGATGCCTCTACGAGAACGACAGGCACGAGTTCATTGTCCATGAATCGTTTCTCGGAACGTCGGATGAGCTGATCTTCGCCGTCTGGCCGCACAGGCTGGCCCGCATGAACATCCATGAGCGGAAACCGGAAACAATCCTGGAACTGAACGCATGGCACATGGTTTCCACCGGCGACGGAAGCCGCATTGTCTCCGACACGAACCATCCCGACCGGGGATTGCTTTTGATCGATCCAGCAACGGGCGAATACGACACCCTGTGCCATCCGAAATCCTCGAATGGCGGAACGCATTGGAGAGAAGACTTCGCCGCGGGACCGGAGGTCTTTTCCGGAATCCGAGGCGCCGATGGAAAATCCCTGAGCTGGATGGAAATGAAGGTCGATAATGTGTACGGCCCCCAATGGACACACCCGCACCCCGCCTTTGATGCGACAGGAACCCGGGTTGTGTACACGTCGGACTGTTCCGGGACTCCGCAGGTGTATGTTGTCGATGTGGAGTAGGCGGGATCAATCCCACACGTGCCGTTCCTCGTACTCCTGGGGGTATTCCCGGAGAGACCGCCGGAACCCATCCTTGCCGTTCCTTTTGGTGGGCGGGGGATGTCTGTCGAGAGTCTTCAGGACATGGCCCGCACAAAAGCGGCCGAGATGACACGCGGCCGGGTGATCGCGGTACCCACAACGACCGCGAATGCGCCGAGATCAAGCGCCCGGCGAGCCTCCTCCGGCGTCCAGATCCCGCCCTCCATGATCACCGGCACCTCCAGCGTCTCGCACATCTCCTGCAGCACCTGCCAGTTCAGGCCGGGGTTTCCGGAGCCGGACGTGTACGGGGTGTATCCGTGCAAGGTCGGTCCAACGAAATCCGCCCCCGCCTCCTCGGCCGCCAGTGCTTCCTCGACAGTCGACACGTCCGCCATCAGGGGGACGGTCCAGCGGGAACGCACTTCCCGCAGAAACGACGGCCCATCGAGCCCGTTGGGCCGCGTCCGCCGCGTCACGTCCAATGCCGCGATCTCCGCTCCAGCACCGATGACGGATTCCACGTCTTCGAAATCGGCCGTGATGAGAACCGATCCATCCCCGAATTCCGACTTTGTGATTCCGATGACGGGAAGGTCCACGACGGCTTTCACCGCCGAAATATTCTCCGCCTGCCGGGCCCGGATCCCCGCGGCGCCTCCCATGCAGGCGGCCTGCGCGAATCGCGCGATGCCGTCCGGATCGTTAAACGGGTCGGCTCCCTCCGCCTGGCACGAAACAATAAGCCCGCCTCGCAAGCAGGGGAACGCTACAGTAGCTCGACAGTTCTTTGAATCCACAACGCAAATTGTCCCGTGATATTCAGCCGAGGCGAATACGCCCAGTTCGCGGACGAGTCGACGAACGCGCAGTGTACCATGGATCCGTCGGGATCCTGCGCGTGGTCCACCAGATACTCCGCCACCCGGCACGCGGACTCCAGGTGTCGGCTCTCGCCGGTAACCCGGTAGAGTGACCCACATCCCCAGCAAAACTTGTGCGACGCCGTCGATCGATAGGTCTCTCCCGAATCATCGTCGCCGAATTCGTGCATTGCCAGGGCGCCGTCCAGATATTTTCCGTCGCCGGTGGCCCGATAGAGGTCGGCAAGAAACGAGATCATGAACCCCGTGACAAAATGATGCTGATCCGGTTCGCCACGAATCAGGACCCGTGGCATGTTTGGCGCAATCGGCGCGTCCCCGTCGGTTCGCAACCCGCGCTCCGTATCCCATACCGGGTAAAATTCCTTGCTCATGTCCGGATTTTCCGCGATGAGGCAATCGACAAGAAAGTCCCCCATGCGCCGTGCTTCCGCCATGTGACCCGTGATGAGTGCTGCCTGCCCAGCGCAGGTCGTTACGGAAACGTGCAGAATGCCCTTGCCTGCTTCCGCATGGTCCGGCCGTCCGAACACACCGCCAGTCTCACGGTGATGGTAGGCGAGCAGGTGAGGAACGGCAGGCAGGGAACAGTCGTACGCCAGATTCACGTGCGCCGAAAAAATCATCCACGCAGGACCGTACTTCGCTTCCGCGAGGTGACCGGGCTTGGCGTCCGCCGGGGGGAAATCATAGTCGCCGTTTTTTTTCAGATATGTAGCCTTCAGGTACGGCATCAGCCGATGCGCGCTTTCCGCCTCTCCCAGGTTCAGCAGCGCCGCAGGCAGGGCCATGTAGTGAGTCAGGCTCTCCACATCCCCAAAGCTGCCGTCCGGTTGCTGATGTTTCAGGATCCAAGCCGTCGCGCGGTCCACCGCCGCCTGTAGTTTCTCTTTTCTGTTCACAGGACCACCTTGGTCTCAATTTAATGCCGCGAGAAGTGGAAAATCCACCAGAAGTACGGCATATTTCATGGTAGAGACAGGGCAAACACCCAGCCATTCTCCCGAAAGACGCACCATCATGAGTTTCACAGGCCGTTTTTCCAATTCCCCGAGCTCCTTGTCCTTTGCCGTCTCGTTGCTGTTGGGTGCTGTCGCAACATCTTACTCCAGCGCAATCGAGGTCGGAAAGGGCCCTATCACCGTGAAAGCAATGGAGCTGAAAAAAGTCCCTCCCGTCCAGGCATCCGCTTCCCTTTCAGCCGAAACCCCTCCTCTGGAAGGGTCTTTCGGCGGGGTCGTGCTGACCATCACGGATCAAAGGTCGGACGAAACCGATTCGTTCGCATCGGTCCACTCCTCCCTCTCGGGCAACCCGCTGTCCGTCACCGCGACCAATCACATCCTGGCGATTCTCGATAGCGGCGCCGCCACCACGCTCATCGGATACGAAAACGCCGCCGCAATGGGTTTGGAGGGGAACTTCCTTGTATCTGGCGGAGGATTCCCCGTGGGGGGCGCAGTGGGAAGCATGACGCTTGCCGTCTCGATGCCCATTGGATTATTTGCCCATGGCCTACAACACCTCTCGTCTTCCGGCGGCATGCAGGCCAGTTTGTTCCAGGGCCAGGGCAATTTTTCCGCCGGCGTAAACACACGGGCTAATTTCCTGTCTGGAAACACCATTCCAACGGTGATCGGCGCTCCTTTTTTTTCACAGTTCGTCGCCGTTTTCAGGAATTCGCAGCTTGTGGCCTTCCCGCGCGACAATTCCATGGTCCGCTCGCCGTCCGTGGATCTGTTCGCGGACCCCTTGGACCCCCTGATCCCAAACCTGGATTGGGAAATCGATCTCGGGTACACCCCGGCTGCTAGCGTCGTATCGTATTTTCAGTGGGTGGACACCACCGAATTTACAATCATCCCCCTGCTTCCGTCCTTCATCGGAGCCATGGCTGGTGCGTTGTACGAGACCCAGAACAACGTCCAACTCGAACACGGCGGGAACGCCGCAACCGGCCCCATGCTCGTCGATACGGCGGCCCTGGGTACCTTTATCAGCGAAGCGGCAGCGACACAGCTCGGGCTGGTTCTGTTAAACCCGGATTTTGAAGTCGAAGTCGGCGGCATCGGCGGGACCACCATTCGACCCGGGTTCTACGTCGATTCGATGAACATTTCCGCGCAACCGACCAGCACCAATCTTCCGGCGACCGTCGAGTGGAACAATGTGCCAATCATCGTTTCCAACATCACGGGTCCGGCCGGAAGGACCATCTTCGGAATCTTCGGCATGAACCTTCTGGGTGCCCGGGACTATGTTTTCGATGGCGTAAGCGCTCCGCCGCAGCTCAAGATCTCCCGACCGTTCGTTCCGCCTGACCTGCAGATCAGTGAAATCACCTTTGCCGCCTCCAACAACACGATTGAGGTCGATTGGCTAACGCAGCCCGCGCCCCCGGCTCTGGTACTGGAGAAATCGGAAAACATCGGGGATCCGTCGCCCACATGGACGGCAATTGCCACGGGGGAACTCTCCAGCGTGACTGGCATGATGTCCGTCACCGGCGCAGGCAACAGCACCGTCTTCCGCCTGACCGCGCCCTGATGCGACCTCCTGCTCCGAGAGGTCCCTTCTTCGATAACTGCAGTCCCAGTGTATTGGCGGCGCTCAGTACAACCGTGGACGGCCCGTGATCCTGGCAGGAAACCGGCATAGCCCCGTTGCTTTGATTCGGATCCAGGGACACATGTTTCCACTGATGCTCCAGTTTTCACGCTGCATGATGATCCGACAAACGACCTGCAGCTTCCAAAAGTGTCCACACTACCGAGCCGGGCCACTCATGGAGCGTACAGACACCGCACGGGGACCACGGCGGAAGCCCGTTCGGATCATTGATCCAACCCGTCGGCCCCGGTGAGAATACCTCGCAGTCCTTCATCCGCTTTCGTATCCGCCGATGCACCCGCGGCAATCCACCAGCGCAGGACGGCAACGTCATTCGTATTCGGTTGCGGCCTTCCGTCCGGAGGCATGTGATCATCGTGCTCGACCGGCAGAATGATCCGCCGGACCAGCGAACTTTCGTCCGGGGAGTCGGGAGTAACAACAGGGCCGCCGTCGCCGCCCGCCAGCAACGCCTCGAGAGAATCGACCCGCAGTCCGCCCTTTTGCTTTTCTTCCCCGTGGCACGCCCCGCAATACTGGATCAGGATTGGTTCGACGTGCAGTTCAAATGCCGACGATTCGATGGGATCCATGACCGGGCTCGGGGACTCATCGACCGGTTCGACGGGCTCCAGGGACGCCGCATCCACGGGGACCCCGGCATCAGGCTCCTCCGGCCCTGTCGAAGGCGCCTTCCCGGTGGGAATCTCGATCTCCGGAACTTCTATCGGTTCCGAAACAGGGTTCGGCTCGATTCCGAATACACCGCGGATCGAATCCGGCATGTACCGGGTGAGGAACCCCTTTCCATGCGTCAGTGTGCCGCCATAATGTCCCGCAGGCCCCAGAGCAACAACGGCCACGACCAGGAGAAGATAATACAGGAGAGGTGTCTTCTTCGCTTTCCGAGACCTTGCCTGAACGCGGAGCGTCAGCATCCAGACAGTCAAAACCGCCACCAGCACCCCCAGCCAGCGATGCCGGAAGAGCGTGTCCTCGTTGTAGGATGCGCCGATCGCCAGCAGGGAACCCAGCAGGGAGGTCCCCACCGCGGACAGGCAGGCAAGCCACAGCAACGTCCAGGCGGCGGGTCGAAGATCCGCCTTCGACAGCATTCCATTGACAATCTCCACGAAGAACAACCCGACCAGCAGTCCAATCGGCAAATGCAAGAAAACCGGATGAAACCGGCCGAGAAACAAAACGAAATCCGGCGCTTTGAGATTCAATTGGGAAAGGAATGCCATTCCCACCAGAATGGCCGTGACGACGAGCGCAAGAATCACGAACAGGGGAGGAGAGGGCTTTCCGGGTTCCGGCGCCGGTTTTCCGGGCTCGGCATCGGGGACCTGTTGCTCCGGCGCAGGAAGCGTGGGTTGCTGCTCTGGTGGTTCCGTCATGTCCCTCTCCATACCGCTGGGCGGCCGCCAAATCAAACATCGTCTTATTCTTTTCGCCGAAGAGCCTGCTCCCGAAGCCGTAACATCCAGGGCGGCGGATTCTTGGTTGCAATGTCGATTGCCACTGCAACGATCAACACGGATCCGCGAACCACGGACTGCAGCCAGTTCTCGAGATCCGTGTAGTCCATCCCTTGGATCACCGTCGCCATCACAAGGGCGCCAAGGAACGCGCCAAATACCGTGCCCCGTCCACCCATCAGGCTGGCGCCTCCAATGACACATGCAGCGATGGCATAGAGTTCGTACCAGGTCCCGGCATTCTTGGTGGAACCCTGATTCTGTGCCATCCAGATTACGCCCGCGACGCCGGCAAGGAATCCCATGAGCGTAAAGACCCATACCGTGGTCTTTTCGATTGAGATCCCAGATAGCCTCGCCGCGACAGGATTTCCCCCGACGGCATAGACACGCCGCCCGAACCGGGTGTGCCGCGCAATGAAATAGACTACGGCGATCACCAGCATCATGAGCAGCGTCTGGCTTGGAATTCCGCGTGCCTGATTCACCAGGCCGATGAAGGCGAGCACAAGAACCGACGGCACCGCGACCTTCACCGTGGTTACCCAGCCCGCGTCCACCGGCAAATCCAGCGCGCGGCGGCGGCGGCGGCCCAGCGTGTGGAAGGCAACCAGGAGAAGAACGAACACGGCCCCCAGAACCCAGCCCGTCTCCCGGTTCAGCGAGCCAAAACCGAATGCCGAAACCCAACTTTCGTCGGGGACGCGCGGATCTCTCGCTCCGATCTTCATCGTCATTCCCCTGAAAATGAATAGCCCTCCGAGGGTCACGATGAACGCCGGAACCCGGAACGCGGCGACAATGCAGCCCTGGATCAATCCCAGCACCGAACCGATCAACAGGGCAAGAGGCACCGCAACATCGGCGCTCCAGCCGAGGCCGAGTTCGGGATCGATCATGAAAGCGCACGAAGCGGCGACGACGGCAAGCAGGGAACCGACGGACAAGTCGATGTGACCGGCCACAATCACCAGGGTCATACCGGCGGCAAGGATGGTCCACGTCGCCATGTCCCGGCTCAGGTTGGACACACTGTCACCACTGAAATAGAAATCGCCAACCCGGATCCTGAAGTAGATCCACATGGCGGCAAGGATCAGCGCCATGGAGACGATCCGGAGGTCCAATGAACCCGTGCCCCGGCCTTTCACGCGGTCGCCGCCTTCATCACCCGTTCCTGGGTGGCCTCGCCGTGCCGAAATTCTGCCGTCAGCATCCCATTCCGCAGCACCAGGATGCGATCTGAGAGCCCGAGCACTTCCGGCAGCTCGCTGGAAACGAATACCAGGGCCATGCCCTCCGCCGTCAGCCGGTCGATCAGCCGGTAGATTTCCTCCTTTGCCCCCACATCGATCCCACGCGTGGGATCGTCCAGAAGAAGCACCCTCGGTCGCTGCATCATCCACTTGCCAAGAACAACCTTCTGCTGGTTTCCGCCAGACAGGGTTGCGACCGGCGCCTGCACCGACGATCCCCTGATTTGCATCGTCTGTGACACGCTCAGGCATTGTTGAAACTCCCGCTGCGCGTCGACAATCCCGGCGGTGCAAAACCTGTCGAGGTGGGCCATGCTGAGATTATCCATCACAGAAGAAATCTGTACCAGTCCCTGCGTCCCCCTGTCTTCCGGGACCAATGCGATGCCGGCGCGAACCGCGGCAAGTGGCGAGCGAATCGCGGTCCTCTGCCCTCTTATCCGCACCGTGCCACGCCAGGGGCCAGGCGGGTGTCCGAACAGTGTATTGAGAAGCTCCGAGCGACCGGCCCCGAGCAGCCCGGCAATGCCGAGGACTTCTCCAGCGCACACATGGAAAGAAAGGTTCCGCAAAATCTCCCGACCGGACCCGCCGGGATCCCACAAGGTGAGCGTATCCACTTCGAGAACCCGATCCCCCGGGATCTGCCCCCGATGGGAAAGCCGCTCCCCAATCGGACGACCCACCATGTGATGAACAACCCGGTCCCGGTCCCATTCACCGAGGGGGCCCGTTGCAACGGCCCGTCCGTCTCGCAGCACGGTGACCCGGTCGGCGAGCTGGAACACCTCCTCCAGCTTGTGCGTGATATAAATGATCGAGGTCCCTTTCGACCGCAAATCCCTGAGAAGGTCCATCAAGACGCGCCGCTCACCCGCGGACAACGCGGAGGTTGGCTCGTCGAGGATCAGAATGCGGGCTTCCTTGTGAAACGCCTTGGCAATCTCGACCAACTGGCGCAGCCCGACACTCAACCGGCTCAATTCACGGCGCGGATCCATGTCCAGTCCGAGCTGGTCGAGCGCTTTCCGCGCCCCAACATGTATCAAGTCCCAATCGATCAACCCCCAGCGAACGGGTTCCGCGCCCAGAAAAATATTCTCTCCCACGCTGATGTGCGGAACCAGCGCCAGCTCCTGGTGGATGACCGCGATGCCCGCGGACTCGGCGTCACGCGGGGAGGAAAACCGGGCGGGGGTCTCTTTCAGCAGAATCCGGCCCTCAAACCGCCCGGAAGGAATCACGCCGGAAAGCACGTTGATGAGGGTAGACTTGCCGGCACCGTTCTCACCCACCAACGCATGAATCTCCCCGGCCTCGAGCGAGAAAGATACGCCGTCAAGCGCCCGAACACCCGGATAGTTCTTGGTGATGCCGTCGGCGCGAAGAAGCTCAGTTCGTTGCGGGCCGTTCACCTTCGGGCACATTCGCGTACACCTTCTCCAGGGAATGCCAGTCATCGGCGATGACGGTATCAATCATATTGTCACGCGTGACATATACCGGCTTGAGAAAAATCGAATCGACCTCCTTGAACCCATTGTCTAGTCTGCGCCGCTGCAGGCCGCGCGCGGAGATCGCATCCTCCTGATTTTCACCTTCCGCCAAACGGACGGCGATCTCCGCCGCCACCGCCGCGAGCTTCCGGACCGGTTTATACACCGTCAATGTCTGTGTGCCCTCGACAACGCGCTGACACGCCGCCAGTTCCGCGTCCTGGCCGGAAACCGCGACCAACCCCGCCAATCCTTCCGCCTTCAGCGCTGCGATCGCTCCACCCGCAGTGCTGTCGTTGGAGGCCACGATCGCGTGGACATGTGTGTGCTCCGCCTTGAAGCGGGTGATCAGGCCAGCAATCCTGCGGCGTGCCTCGTCCCGGTCCCAATTATCGAGAAATGGATCCGCGAGAATTGTGACTTCCTTCCCGGTGTTCGCCCGGTGCTCCTCGATCGCGCGCATCTGCCCACGGCGAAACATCGCGGCATTGTTGTCGCTGGCCGCACCCCCAAGCAGAATATAGTTTCCCTCGGGTACGACCTCCAGGATGCCCTTGGCCTGCAGGTAACCTACCTTCTCGTTGTCGAACGTGACATAGATGTCCAGGTCGCAATCCGAGATCAGGCGATCGTAGGCGACCACGGGGACGCTCTTTTGGTGGGCCACCTTAATGATTCGGCTTGCCGTCGACAGATTTTTCGGGATCACGACCAAGACATTCGCGCCCCGTGTCAACAGGTTCTCCGCCTGTTTGTTCTGCCGGTCCTGATCCCCGTCGGCAACCTGCGTCATGACCTGGGCACCCAGCGCGTTTGCCTTCTCCTCGAAAAACGCCTGGTCGCGCGCCCACCGGTCCACGTCATAGGCCTCCATGAGCAGCCCGATCCGGGCACCGCCGGGCCCTTCCCCTTCCGATGCCGGGTCCCCCGAACAGGAAACAAGGAACAAGGCGCCGAGGATTCCCACTCCTCCGATGATCCCCCTTATTGCTAGGTATCCACTCATCTCAAACTCCTGCCGCGCGGGCGTTTCGCATCATGAAACGCAAACCTCTCGTCCCCCGTCTCAATAATGCCAAGGAAATCCCGAAAAGTCCCGGGGGCGCTTTTCGACGAATGAATCGCGTCCCTC
>CAZTAB010000540.1:0-5417 GCA_964611475.1 uncultured Verrucomicrobiota bacterium
TGCGTGAATCCCGTTTTCTGAAGGCTGTTCGCCGCGAGCCGGTCGACACCACGCCGGTCTGGCTGATGCGTCAGGCGGGCCGGTACATGCCCGAGTACCGTTCCATTCGAAAACGCCACTCATTTCTTGAGATGATCGGCACACCAGAGGTCGCGGCGGAAATCACGCTTCAACCTGTTCGGGCATTCGACGTGGACGCCGCCATCGTCTTCTCCGACATCCTGCCTACCCTCTGTGAACTCGGGTTCGAGCTGTCGTACATGGAGAAAACCGGGCCGGTGATTGCGAACGCAGTGCGCTCGCCGGACGATCTATCCCGGCTCCGCCGCCCCGGCGACCGTGGGCAGGCGCAGGCTACGTGCGATGCTATCCGGCTCGCATGCGAGGCGCTCGACGGGACGGTTCCTGTCATCGGATTCGCTGGCGCGCCCTTCACCCTCGCCGGCTACGCCATCGAGGGTGGTTCGTCCAGCGATTTTCTCACGACAAAACGGTTCCTGCGTGAACACCCAGAGTCCTTTCGCCGTCTGCTCGGGCACATCACGGACGCCATCATCGAATACCTAGCGGGACAGGTGGAGGCCGGGGCATCCGCGATACAACTTTTCGACAGCTGGGCGGGAGTGCTGGCACCCTCCGATTATGTGGAGTACGCCCTGCCCTATGCGCGGCGGATCATCGATTCGCTGGGGAAAACAGGCCTTCCCCGCATTTATTTCTCTACCGGAACCGCCGGGATGCTCCCCCTTCTAAAAAACACGGGCGCCGATGTAATCGGTATTGACTGGCGGGTCTCCATGTCCCATGCCAGAACCCTGCTCGGCCCCGAGGTTACGATCCAGGGCAATCTCGATCCAACCGCCCTGATCAGCTCCGGGGACGAGATGACCCGGCAGGCGGACGCCGTGCTGCGGGAAATTAACGGAGCACCCCGACATGTATTCAATCTCGGGCACGGGGTATTGAAGGAAACCCCGGGCGAGCGGGTACGGCAGTTGGTCAACCTGGTACACGCCTACAAACCGGCGCGACAATCCTAGCCATGCAGGAAAAACATGTGGCCATCGTGGGAGGCGGCATTGCTGGACTCGCAATAGCACATTATCTCACCCACGCACAGGGGGAACAGGATCTGCGCGTCTCGATCCTCGAGAGTTCCGGCCGGTTCGGCGGCAAGATCCTGACCGAATCGGAGGGACCGTTGATCCTCGAAGGTGGCCCCGAATCGCTCCTGACGCAGAAACCCGCGGGAATCGAGCTGTGCCGGGAACTGGGGCTGGGAGAGCAGTTGCGCGGATCGAACGACCATGCCCGCAGCACATACGTGGTACGGAAGGGACGGCTCAGCCCGTTTCCACGAAACTGCTCGCTGATCACACCGCGGGAACCCGAATCCCTTTTCAAGTGCCCACTCTTCTCGCTGCGCGGGAAGCTGCGCGCTGCGGCAGAGCCGCTGGTACCGCGCAGTCAGGATCCGGACGACGAAAGTATTGCCTCGTTTGTCACGCGCCGATTTGGAAAGGAGTACCTCGACCGGTTTGCCGGCCCCCTGCTCTCCGGCACGTCCGTAGGAGATCCGAACCGCTTGAGCATACAGAGCCTGTTTCCACGGCTGGTAGCGATGGAGCGTAACCATGGCAGCCTCACAGCAGCGGTTCGGCGACGGGAACGGGAAACCGTCGGCAGCCCACTGTTCACAACACTGGAGACCGGAATGGAGTCCATGGTTACGCGACTGGTGGACGCTCTCCGGCAGCGGGGAGTGTCCTTAAAAACCGACGTCGGCATCACCGAAGTGCTCCGCAAGGAAGACGGCTTTCACCTGGTCCCCGAAAAGAAAAGGGCCATGAACCAGCGGGCGGACATCGTGGTACTGGCTGTGCCCGCATTTGTTGCGGCAGGAATGATCCAGGGCATGGCCCGGAGGGCAGCCTCAGAATTGAATAAAATCCGTTACCTCGGGAGCGCCACACTCGCGCTGGGATACCGGGAATCGGACATGCCCAACACCCCGGAGTCATCCGGGTTTGGGTTTCTTGTGCCGCCGGCGGAGCGCCGTACGGTACTGGGATGCACCATTGTTTCCAACAAGTTCGGCGGGCGGGCGGAAGAAGGGTATGCGCAAGTGAGGGCATTTCTCGGCGGAGCGGGATTCGAGGATCAGCTCGACAAAACCGACAATGAACTGCTGCGGGCGACCCGGGACGATCTACAGATGTTCCTCGGGATTTCCGCCCAACCCATTCTGCACCGGCTTTTCCGCTGGACGCGGGCGAATCCGCAACACGAAGTCGGTCACCGAGGGAGAGTGGCGAAGATCCAAAAGGCGATCGGAAAACACCCAGGACTCTTCCTGGCGGGAAGCGCGTACGAAGGCACCGGTATTCCGGACTGCGTGAAACAGGGAAAAACATTGTCCGGAACAATCCGCGAATTGATTGCCTCCGTCCGCACCTGACCCTCCGTGTCCCGGGGAATGATTCTTTCGCTCCGGATCTCCTCTTTTACGAATTCGTTCCGAGGTCCGCCTGGCGAACAGTCCGCAGCGAGACGCGCTGCAGCGTGATGCACTCCACGGGGCACACGTCCACACAGGCCCCACAACGGATACACTCGTTCTGGTCGATGAATAGTCCATTGTAGTCCCGGTTTCCCGTGGACCTCTGGAATCCGCGAATCCGCCCGTCCGCTTCAAAATCCAGGGAACGTATCTTCACGATGCAGTTTTCGACCGGCTTCACCTTCAGGCACCGGTCGCAGTAGATGCAAAGGTCGTTGTCGATCTCGAACTTGTAATCGCACAGGTAGCAGCGACTGGCCTCCGCGCGGGCGGCCCCGTGGTCCAATCCGGTTTCCACCTCCGCATCCGCCGTTCGCAGGTCGATCGCGAGTGTCGGCATGCCCTGACGCAGGATTTCGTCCATTTCCCGCGTTCGTCCAGTGCTTTCCGCATCACGGATGTGGACGATTTCCCGTATGCGATCGGTACCCGTAAGCGTTCGGTCGATCTCGCGGGCACAGCCCTTCGCATGGCCGATCGCGTCAATCAGGGAGACGGCCCCCGTGGCAAAATCACCCGCCAGATACAAATTGTCGACCATCGTGCAGAAATCGCCTTTCCGCACAGGCGTTCCATCATCGCTCACAAGCTTTTCCAGTAGCGCCCTGTCTAGCCAGGATGCATCCTGACTCTGACCGGTGGCAAAAAGCACCACATCTGCATCGACCACCATCGCCGGCCCATCCACCGGTCGGGGTCGGCGGCGGCCCGACGCATCGGGCTCGCCGAGCTCTGCGCGGGAAAACACAATGCTCTCCACCCGGCGATCGTCGCCCAGGACTGCCGTGGGCATAGCGAGGCACTCAAAGTGGATTCCCTCCGCCTCCATTTCTTCCACTTCCCCAGGTGTGATATACTTTTCATCCTTGGATCTCCGGTAGTAGAGGGCGACAGAGGACGCTCCCAGTCGCTTTGCGGTACGTGCACAGTCCACCGCCGTGAATCCGCCGCCAACCACTACCACCCGGCCTTCCAGCGAAAACCCGGAATTCGTATTCGCCTCAAAAAGGAACGGGAGCCCGTGGCGGACCCCCTCGAGATCCATGCCGGGAAGATCCGGCACATACGGGCGCAGTGTGCCCGGCGAGATCACGACCCCATCGAACCTTTCAAGCAACTCTTCGAGGGAAACGTCCCTTCCCACTGTCTGGTTGCACAGGATCTCGACACCGGTTCTCCTGACCTGTTCGACCTCCCGTGCCACCAGGTCTCGCGGCAGCCGAAACGCGGGAATACCCTGCACCAGCATCCCCCCCGCCTCCTCATGCTGTTCGAATACAGTGACTCGATGCCCGAACAACGCTAGTTCCCGGGCAGTCGTCAGGCCGGCCACGCCGCCCCCGACAATCGCCATGTGAAACCCGGTAGCATCGAAGATGGGAGGAAGCACCACGGGCTCCCGCCGCTGCATGAAAGTCTCCGAGGAACGTTTGGAGAAGCAGATTGCCACCGGATCGCCCAGCCCCTCCCAGCCATGCCGGCAGGCGGGCTCGCAGGGGCGCGTGCAGACCCTGCCCAAGACCGCGGGAAACACGTTGTCTCTCAGGTTGATCCGGTAGGCTTCGTCAAAATCCCCCCGGGCGATGGCGTCAAGGTACCCCGGAATGTCGGTGCCGGCCGGGCAGGCCGCCTGGCAGGGAATGTTCGTTTCCACCCATTCGAAGTCTTTCGATTCCCACGCCGCCCCTTCGGCACGGGAAAGAACAAACTCCCGCGGCCTTTCCTCTGATGAATGTCTGTAAGAATCTCCCATGCGTCAGGCAAAAAACAATATCCCCAACTGTACGAAATTCTACTCCGGGATGAAATTGAGAAACAGTGGAATTTGCCGCCAGCACGCGCTCACCGGCTCTGGCACGGGCAGGGAAGCGTCCCCCCTCGATCTCCCCGTTCCTCCGGGATGCCTGCTTCACGCAAACAGGCGTCCCGCCACGAGGCCCCTCCTGGCCTATGCGGCCATTCGATTTCAGACTATGACGAGGGACTCCGGGCAGGCGGACAAGGCGCAATCGATTCAAAAGTCAATCGCCGACATTCATCCCCAGCAAAGACAGGATGCCACCCGCCGACGTGTAATCTTCAAACACGTGGCACGCGCCATTCTCCCTGAGCAGGGAAATGCTCTCCCCTACGCCGACAAAGTTCCAGCCGAGCCGGGAGGTCGCCCGGATATCCCAGGGAGCATCTCCGAAGTACGTGGTCCGGCGGAATGGACCGGAGCGCCGCTGATTCAACAACGCGTCGTGGGCCAGCATCATGATATCCTCCCGGCTTACCGCATCCGAAGAGGTAAAAACAGGCAGCCCGGAAACATCAATCCCAGCCTGATGAAGCTTGTGGTGCGCCGAAGCCCTCCATGCGCCGGTGGCAACTGCCACGGGAATGTCGTTGCCCCGAAGCCGGCACAGGAATTCACCCGCGCCGGGCACTTCGCGAAACGACGATGCAGGCCGGGCGCACAGCAACGAGATGAACTGTTCCTCAATCTGCCGGAGAATAGCGGGGGTGCTCTCAGAACGATTCAGCCGGAGCGCCAATTCCTCGACAATTCCCTGGTCAGTGGTATGCGTGTAGGAGTCCCAATCAGTCTCGAATTCCGGCACTTCGAGCACCGTCCGTATCGCCTCCACGAAGCACTCGTGGTCGACATCGTTCGTGCGAGTCAGCGTGCCGTCGATATCAAAAATGAGGGCATGCATGTCTCTGCGGTACACCCGCCCCGGTCGTGGGCGGCCGGCTCAGGCGGCCGGCTCAGGCGGCCGGTTCGGACTCCGTTTGTTCCGGCACCCAGCTGTGAGCGCGCAGGAAGGCCATCTGGCCGAAGAAAAACACAAAGCACAGCCCCCTGAGACCGCAA
>CAZTAB010000541.1:0-9020 GCA_964611475.1 uncultured Verrucomicrobiota bacterium
GCTTCGGAAGGCCTCAACCTATGACCGCGACCGCGGTAACCATCACCGCCAGGGAACAGGCCGACCTGGTACCGGTGGATCCCCCGGGCCCGCTCGGACCCCGCGAAGTCCGTGGACACACCCTGGCCACGCTGGTTAGCCCAGGGACTGAACTTTCCCATAACTACCTGAAAAAGGACGGGAGCTTTCCCAACATCCCGGGGTATTCAGCGGTCTTTCGCGCGGAGGAAGTCGGCGCCGAAGTCGCGGATATCCTCCCCGGGACTCCGCTGTTCTGCATGGGGCAACACCAAAGCATTCAGCAAGTCGAAGCCGAACACGTGACCCCCGTCCCTGATGGATTGGCTCCCCCGGAGGCCGTGCTCGCCCGGCTGATGGGCGTGTCCATGACAACCCTGATGACGACGAAAGCCCGGCCGGGCGATATCGTTTTAATTACCGGCACGGGCCCCGTCGGATTCCTCTGCGCCCACCTGTTCAGAATTTCCGGATACGACGTCCACATCGCGGATCCGGATCGCAACCGTCAACGCATTGCGAGGGGGTCCGGCATCGAAAACGTTTCGGCGCTGGTATCGGAGATGAGCGGCATACAAAACCGGGTCGCACTTGCGATCGACTGCTCGGGCAATGAGCAGGCTGTCGTGGAGGGCGCCCGGGCCATCCGGAAGGGAGGTGAGGTCGTCCTCGTCGGCGTTCCCTGGAATCAAAGAACGGACCTGACGGCACATGAACTTCTGCATGTCGTCTTCCACAAGTATGCCGTGCTGCGCACCGGGTGGGAGTGGGAACTCCCCCTTCACGCCTCCCCTTTCCAGCCGCATTCCATTTTGGATAACTTCCGCCTGGCATTGCGATGGCTGGCCGAGGGCCGGATTCCATCGGAAGGGCTCATTGCCCTGCATCCTCCAGCGAACGCACAAGCCGTTTATCAAGCGCTACTTCACGGCAAGGCGGAAGGCCTCTTTCAGGTATTCGACTGGCAGGACGCATAGGCCGGTCTTCAGAAATAGCGATCCCCTCTAATTCGAGCCAAGCAATGTCGCGGGGGATCTAGGCGATTGCATCCCACGGGTTTCTCTCATGGACGGCGTCGATGCGATCCGCCGGGCTGGCCGCGAGGTCAGCTGCGCGGCTCGATTCAGGGCAGGCTTTACCCTCATCGGGCGTTGGGTCGCGATCCTTTTGGAATCCCTTCCGGTTCCAGCAGTCACGGGCGCATCGGGAAAAGCCGGGCGGGCGATATGCCAGAATAACATTCGCCACCAAGTTCCTCCCCACACAATGTTTGGCAAACCCGATAAAAGTTTTTAAGGTTGGTTTACAGCCCGGCTTGATACGAGGACCGACATTCCGGATACCAGGGAAAAATTCAACGACTGGCTCTCCTACAGCATAGCGCCCGGTCAATTAAAAACGACGCTGTGGCCAGCGATGTGGGGCAATGGTCAACTTGAGCTCATGGCCGAACTCAACCGCCCCTGCGTAAGCGAGGTGGTATGTTTCGGTTTCGGTTCCGAAGGCCTGCGGTATGGCCTGGAGCAACACCTGATGCCCGCGGTGTATGACGACGACACCGGCAGGAAATATCTCCTGGACTGCCCGCTATCATCGGGGGCGCGGGATGCCACGGTGAACTTCCGGCCAGCCCGGCAAACCTGGAGCTACGAGTTCGAGGACCTGGGCATTGACGTTTCCCTCATTCTCCCTCGGCTGATGCCCGGGTACCTCTTCAAGCTGGAGCTATCCCCAAAAAGCGGCAACCGCACCCGGAAGTGGCGTATTTATCACCAGTTGCGCGGTCGCCTGGGCAACATGCTGCAAGCGACAGAGGCGGGTTCCAGCCTCGTCGGTGGCGCAGCCTGGTGCAGAAGCAGGGTGGACAAGCACGGTGAGGCCATGGGCTCAAGTACAGATGCCCAGAATATCAACCTTGGCCTGGATTACGATTACGCCAACGACATCATGATCAAGACCGTTGCGGAAAGGAACGATAACGTACCGCGAACCATCTACTTCGCCCGCGCATTGGGTGCAACCGTGAACGAGGCGAGGGAAGGCCTGGCAAGACTTCTGTCATCACCCGAGAGGCTGGAGGCTGACACCGACACATGGTGGAACCAGTACCTCAACGAAGTGCCTCGCCTGGATGTGCCGGACGAATCATTTGCCAAGACCTTCCTCTGGTCCTGGCCCGCCTTCCGCATGAATCGAATAGAGGTGCCGATGGGCAAGGTGCCTGCCGGATTATTTCCCGTTGCCAACTGCAACCTCAAGACCCGCGTCACGGTCAGCTACGGCGACCGCCTGTTGGCCGAAGCGGTACAACTGCTGCACGACACTCAGCCCGCCCGTGACACCATGCTTTTCCTCCTTCGCGAATCGAGGAAACAGGGTCTCCTGGGCAGGGCGGATATCAAGGGGACTGAAGACCCCGCGAACTATGCAAACTGGCTGGCGAATTTCTCTGGACTGGTATACAAGTATCTATTGACCGTCGGCGATCTTGGCCTGCTTGACGAGCGCATCAACGGCATGACCTTCCTGCAGAGGATCGAGGATGCCCTGGAGGCGCAACTTCCGTTCCGCGATGAGGATACCGGGCTATTCTGGATTGATGGCGAGATGAAGCGGTTCCCTGGTCTATACCCGGGCGAGGTTGGCGGACTGGGGCCGGCAATGGAGGGTGTGACCCGCATTCGGGGTGCCCGTGGCAGCTTTTATAACAACATCAACGCAATGGTTTACGGGACCTTTCTTGCCTTCGCCGACATCGAGGATCTGGCCCAGAACACGGAGCGTAGCGCCCGATACCGCCGGATGGCGGAAGACCTCGGGGAGGCCATCCAGAAGCACCTGTGGGACGAGAAGTTGGGCATGTTTATGGACCGACTCCCGGACAAGTCCGTCAGCGACTACATGGGGATTGGAGGATTCATCACGGGGCTTTTCGCCAGTCAGGTTTATCGTCCCGGCGGGTTGGCCACCCGTGAACAGGCCAAGAGACTGGCCGCCTGGTGTGAGCATCCCGACTTTGCCAGTGATTTCGGGACGATTTGCCTGGCGCGCAGCAGCCCCTATTTCGACGCCGCCGATTACAAGGGCTACAACAGCAACTTTGACATGCACTGGAGCAACCAGGTTCCCGCAGGCCTGTACGCCCATGGATGTTTTGAAGAGGCGCACCGGCAACTGTTCAAGATGTTCCGACGCCTTGGGGAAAACGCCGGGTTGGGCCCACGCTACCGGGGCGAGTGTTATCACGCGGATACTGGAGAGATCCTTCCCAACCGTTTCGTAAACTATCCCTCAATCCTTTCGGCGCTCACTTCGGTTTTTGAGGGGATCTTCGGTATCCGCTGGACCCGGGACGCCTTGACCGTGCACGGTCATTCCCCCTGGCCGTGGGCGAAACTTTCCAATGTAAAAATCAGGAACTCAATGCTGGACCTCGAATTAACAACAGATGGAAGTCTCGTCGCGAGGATTGACGGGAACGAAGTGGCGAGAAGCACCGATAGAAAAGTTGAACTCCCCTGGGACCTCTTTACCTGAACTTGGCACATACAGGTTAAACCATGACGAATCTCCAAACGCATCGCCCCCCGTTGATGGGAACCACCCACATGGTGAACGCCGGACACTACCTGGCGGCAGCGGCGGGATACCGCATCCTCGAAAACGGCGGGAACGCGGTGGACGCAGGGGTGGCATCAGGAATCGCTATCAACGTGGTCATACCGGAAAACACCAACTTCGGAGGAGTGGCCCCGATCATGATGTACCTCGCCGAATCGGATTCGGTGGTCACCATCAGCGGATTAGGACGCTGGCCGCGCGCGGCATCCATCGAGTACTTCCGGGAACACTGCGACAACGACCTGCCCCCAGGCATCCTGCACGCGGTAGTGCCCTCGGCACCGGATGCCTGGCTGACCGCCCTGGAACGGTACGGCACCATGACCTTGGAACAAGTCATCACCCCCGCCCTGGAACTGGCGCGAGACGGCTTTCCTGTTTCCCGGATTGTTCGGGACGAAATGGAAGGCCAGTTCTCCAAAAATCCGGTGTGGCCGGGCAACCGGTCCATCTTTATGCCCGGCGGCAAGGTTCCGGCGGCCGGGGAACGGCTGGTTCAAAGCGCGCTGGCCACAACCTTCGAACGACTCATTGAGGCGGAAAGGAATCATGGCGGGGGTTCACGAGGCGACGCCATCAGAGCCGCCCGCGATTTCTTCTACCGGGGCGAACTTGCCCGCGACATGGCGCGGTTCAGCGAAGAACAGGATGGGCTCCTCCGGTACGAAGACCTGTATGACTTCAGCGTTGGACATGAACCCCCGGTACAAGGGACCTACCGGGACCACGCGATCTTCACCTGCGGACCCTGGTGCCAGGGCCCGGTGGTGGCCCAGGTTCTCCAGATGCTTGAGAACGCCGACCTGACCAAGCTTGGGCACAACAGCGGCGACTATATCCACCTGGTTTCGCAGGCCCTGAACCTCGCCTTCGCCGACCGGGAGCATCATTACGGTGATCCCGATTTCGTCGACGTACCCATCGAACGCCTGACGCACCCCGACTACACCCGGGAACGACGTGGCCTCATCAACATGGACACCGCCTTCCCGGAATTGCCCCGGCCCGGCCTGGGCGAGGGCGAGATCAAGGTAGTCGGGGCCCGGCTGGCTGACCAAAGGCCAACCACCACCGGTCGGAGCGATACCAGTTATACCTGTGTCGTCGACCAGTGGGGAAATGCTTTCTCCGCCACCCCAAGCGACCAAAACACCCTCAACCCGATCATCCCCGAACTGGGCTTCAGCCTGTCCTGCCGGGGGTACCAGAACTGGCTGGAGCCGGATCATGCCTCCAGCCTTCAACCATGGAAACGTCCACGGTTGACTCCCAACCCGGCCATTGCATTTAAACGTGGAAAACTTTTCATGCCTTTTGGATGCCCGGGGGGCGATGCCCAGTGCCAGGCCATGGTACAAGCGTTTTTAAACATCGTGGCGTTTGGCATGAACCCCCAGGCCGCGGTGGAACAGCCCCGTTTTGCCTCGTGGAATTTTCCCAATTCTTTCTGGCCCCATGAATACCTGCCCGGGAAATTGAATCTTGAAGGCCGAATCGACCAAACGATTGCGGATGACCTCGGAAAGCGCGGCCACGACATCGACGTCACCGAGGCCTGGGTCATCATGAAGATGGGCGTGATGTCAGTGATCAGCGTGGATCCCGACACCGGAACCTTGAGTGCCGGCGCCGCTCCCCGGGGGGATGCCTACGCCATGGGGCGATGAGGGCGACGACCCGGGACCCGCGCGGGATCAAGCCTTGACGACCCGGCCCCCGGTTGGCAGCCTTCAAGGAGGATAACGGGGTGCCAGGAGTACCGTGCCGGCGCCTTGCCTTTCGAAGGAGACAGTCATGATGCAACCAGCTTCCGTTCACCCGATCGTTCATTCCCAGTCCGCCGTAGAACTGGCGGATTTCCCCATCCCTGGAGAACAAATCCTCGACGGGAATCCCCAGGCCAAGATCTGGATCAACGCTCAGTCGCCCGATCTAAAAGTGACCCATGGCGTCTGGAGTTGCACCGCGGGCAGCTTCACCTGGGATTTCACCTGGGATGAGTTCGTCATGATCCTCGAGGGCGAAGTGACCATTACCCCGGAGGGTGGAGAAGCAGTCACCCTGAGGGAAGGCGATTTCATCAATTTCCCGCTGGGGCTCAAAACCACCTGGGTCGTACCCGTGTTTGTCAAAAAAACGTTCGTCCTCCGGACCCCGGAACCGCTGGAATTGTAAGGATCGGCCGGTTCCGGTTTCCTGAGCCATCATTCAATCGGGACCCGTCCCTTGGCCAAGGCAAAAATGACATCCAGACGAAACATAACCGACCCAACAGCCCTGGGACGCCGCTTCAAATCCGCACTACGCTCGAACAGCACTCTCCTGGGAGGCATTGTCCACGAATACCTTCGGGTTTCCCTGGTCAAAATGTACAGACAGGCCGGGTTCGATTTCATCTTCATTGAAAACGAGCACGCCACGTTCCTGGGACCCGCATTTTCCGACTTCGTTCAGTGCGCGCGTGATAATGGGCTGCCGGTCATCAGCAAGGTCGGGCAGGTCGATCGGGCCGAGGTAACGCGGGTTCTGGATTCAGGCGTGGCGGCGATCCAGCTGCCGCGCACCGAGTCGCGATCACAGCTTGAGGCCTTGTTGGATCTCATGAAATTCCCCCCCCAAGGTTCACGGGCCGGAGCGCCCTTTTTTGGAAACGTGGACTACGCCCCTCCCGAGGACGACAGGGCCTGGTTGAAGAAGGCCAACCAGTCCACCAGCCTTGTTGCCCATATTGAAACGATTGCGGGGTGCGAAAACGCCGAGGAGATCGTCTCCACCCCTAACCTCGACGCGGTTTATGTGGGGCCCTATGATTCATCCATCGCCATGGGTGCACCCGGGCAATACAACCATCCCCGGTTGAAAAAGGCCATGCACCATGTGTTGACCTGTTGCCTGGAACACAAGGTGGCTTTTGGCACCACAGCCAGCGGGCCGCGGGCGGCGGCGCAATGGATCAAATCCGGTTGCCGGTTTTTTGAGGTGGTCGATGAATTATCGCTCATCAACCAGGGCGCCGGCAGAGTGATCGACGAATATAGACGGCTGTCCTGAGTGAACACGATCTGATCCTCATCCATGCCAACTTGAGCGGGGACGGCTGGACAACCGCGAATCAAAGGTGGTCGACGCGCCATTGGGGCTCGAGACCCGTGGCGATTCGGTTCACGTTCTGGAGGGCGCATTCGGCCCGGCGAAGGGCCGAACCGGCAGTCGTCCCAGCCACATGAGGCAGGGCGTAGAAGCCGGGATGTTGATAGACCGGGTGCGACGGTTCGGAAGCCCGGCCGGCATGCACATCGGTCCCAATCCCCCCAAGACGACCATCAAGCAGGGCACGATAGAGCGCCTCCTGGTCGACCAGGTCTCCACGGGCGATATTGATAAAGCCGGCCGTGGGTTTCATCAGACCGATTCGACGCGCGTCCATTACACCCCTTGTCTCGGCCGTCAACGGCAAGTGCAAAGAGACAAAATCAGACTCCGCAATGACCTTATCCATCTGGTCGGGCTTGCCTACGAACACCGGCTCGTGCTCCCGAAGCTCCTCCACCCCAAGCTTCCGTGGCTCTATGATCATGAGCTTCATGCCAAAGGCCTTGACCAGCCGCGCCAAGGCCCGCCCGCTGGCCCCGAAACCAATCAGTCCAAGCCTCTTTCCGTCCAGTTCGTCGCCCATCGGCAGGTACATCTTTCCGGCTCTCAATGTCTTCTGGGCCTCGTTGTACGTGGTGACGATCTGGATCATGAACATCAGGGCGCATTGGGCCAGACCGGGCGCACTGGTCGAGCCGGGCACGTTGGCGACGGGGATGCCCGCCTTTCGCATCGTGTCCATGTCGAAGAGGTCGTACCCGACCGTCAGGATGTGCCAGAGCTTGCATTTCTTTGACGCCGCCACAAGCTCGGGCGTCATGCTTGATCCGCCATGGTCGAGCACCACCTCGACATCAGCGAATTGCGGCTCGATGGGCCTGGACCGGTCGTGGATGCTCAAATCGTGCTTGTCACCGAAAACATCAAGGAGGCGATGCAGCCACCGCGGGTCCTGGCCTTCCCGAACGAGATAAATCACATTCACGCGACGCATGACTGACATCTCCCTGGGCCGGGCAACCTGCCCCCTCCCGCAGCGCCCAGAATGAAGCAGGGACGCTCCCCTGCTGCTTGACAGGAATTCACCGCCTCCATAAAAAAATATCCAGACTCCGTCACATGTGAACTTCAACATGTATCCCCGGGGACTTGTCAATCACCGAGGCACCATCGTGACAGGAATCCAGGCCTCCCCTCTCCTCCCCCGTTATTGACCGGGCGTGGGGGTTGGAACGATCCCCACCGTACGTCAACACACGTGCGGCACACTTGACGGCCCCACTTGGAGGCATGCCCCCGGTCAACAAACCAATCCATGAGAAAAAAGGACGCCCTGCGGTCCTCTTGCGATCCGGACGTACCGGCGCCCAGGCACAAGGCTGAAACCAGCTGCTCGCTTTCAGGGATTCTTCGGAAAATCACACCCATCAGGTCCATTTAACCCGGGCTTCCTTCACCTGATCAATTGCTTCCACCAGATGCGTTTCGCAGTAGGGCAGGGTGAACTTCCACGGGGTCTGGAGGAACCCCTTCAGCCGGCGCGGCGCGATGGTCCGGCGGGCGAAGCGGGTGGTCCTGATAAAATTCTCCGGCACCGCGTCGTTGCTGCCGGTGGGAATCTGATCGTATTTGTGCTCCTCCAGCAGATGGTACGCGCGAACTCGCGGGCTTTTCTTGCTGAAACTTCGATCGTAAAACCAGTTGCTCTGCATGACACTCCGGGGCATTTTCTTGAAGAAAACATCCTCATGGTGCCATAGGTAGTCCGACCATACCCAGGCACGGCTCCCGCCGTGCTCAACCTGTTCAACGAGGAAGTACAAATCGTGCCACCAGAGGTCATACTGCCTCATCACGGCGTACGCATAGTGAGCCTGTGCTTCAAGTGATTCCTCGTCCATGCCCAGGTGAAACAACCTGGGGCAGTCAAAGATGTCAATGACCTCGGCGATCAGTTCGCGGCACACGCCATAGTACGTGTCGGTCGAAACCATGCGCGCATAGGGGCCCAGCCAGATGTCGTGTCCGGTGGAAAAGTTCATCTTGGGAATCGGCTCCAGACCCAGCCCGCGCAACCGCTTTAGTTCACGCTTGAGGCGACTCACGGACCAGGCGCCGCGGACGGCGATCTCGGGATGGCTCCGGTAACGGACACCGTCGCCCAGGTCGATGACGACCATGTTGATGCCCGCTTCAACCATCCTGTCGACCATCCTGTTCCACACCTGGTCGTTAAATCGAAGCTCGGGTTTTGCGGTGATGTTCCTGTCGACGCCCTTCCACTCGGG
>CAZTAB010000542.1:0-6925 GCA_964611475.1 uncultured Verrucomicrobiota bacterium
AGCGCCAACCGCGCGTGGTTTAACGACCAGGCTCGCCCGTCCAGCGTCGACAAGGACATCTTGCCAAACGTGGAAACGATCCAGTCCAGGTATTCGGCTTTGCGTTCTGAAGACATGGCGTTCAGTTCCGGCAGCGTAGCAAAAAGTATACGAGAGACGAGGCCAAGGGGTCAAGACGGGGAGGTCGTGGCCGAAAACCAAGGCTTCGCCGTACACAAGAATCATCCCACTGACGATCAAGTGCATTCCACGACCAGGACGGTCGCCGCGGCATGCAGGAACACAACAGCTCGAAGGTTGCAGATTGCGCAGAGTGAATATAGGATGGTGGTGTATTATTTCAGGAGGGAATGGATCGGATGGAAACGTTGGATGCCTTCAAGCTAAAGGGGCGCGTGGCACTGCTGACCGGCGGGGCGCGGAACCTCGGGTACGACATGGCCGAGGCGCTGGCCGAGGCGGGCACAGACCTGGTGATTACGTCGCGGAGCCTGGAGAGCGTCGAGACGGCGGCGGACCGGTTGCGCGCGGGGTGGGGCGTGCACGTGCTGCCCCTGGCGCTGGACGTCAGGGACGCGGCGCAGGTGGCCGAGGTGGTGCCAAAGGCGTACGACTGGCAGGGAAGGCTCGACATCCTCGTGAACAACGCGGGCGGGGGTTCGGGCGGGGGTCCCTGCCACCTCTTCGAACGCACCCCGGAAGACATGGAGAAGCTGATCGCCACCAACCTCACCGGTTCGCTCTTCTGTTGCCAGGCGGCGGCCCGCCTGATGGCACGGCAGGGGCACGGGAAAATCATCAACATCGCATCGATTGCAGGCCTAGTAGGGCGAGACCGCCGGATGTACGAGAAGAACGACATGGCGGGACAGCCGGTTGATTACGCGGCCGCCAAGGCGGGTGTGATCGGGATGACCCTCGACCTTGCCGGGTTGCTCGGGCCCATGGGCATTCACGTCAACGCGATCTCACCAGGCGGATTCGCACGCGGTCAGGGGGGAAACTTTGAGCAGGACTATGCGAACGAGGTGCCTCTGGGCCGGATGGGGCGCGCCGGCAGCGTGGACCTGAAGGGCGCAGTGCTCTTCCTCGCGTCGGAGGGGGCCGATTACGTCACCGGCCAGAACCTGGGCGTGGACGGGGGCGTCACCGTCTGGAAGTAAAGGGCCGGGGCGACAGCGGCGGGCCTATTGCTTATGGTGATAAGATCGCGCTTCATCCTCTGACTCAGGGTTGATGAACACTTCCACATGATCGAGGCTGGTCACCCAGTCAAACATCTGCCGGGAGCCTGTATCCCTGGCCTGAATAGTTGCCCTGTCATCCGCCATGACCAAATCGAGTCGCGGTTCCTCCGCCTGCACGGCGATGTAGAGATTCTTGTTGTCATGAACCATGGCAAAGGAAGTATCCGGGGCCGCCTTGGTTTCGGCTTCGCCTTTCAAGGCGAAGCCCCTGCACCATCGCGCCTTTTCCCAGGGTGCCTGATACGGACCGCCGTCCAGGTCGATCGCCTCATCGGTCAGAGAAACATGAACTTCTGCCACTTGCGTGCCCTTCCCCTGTGGTTCCTGTACGAGTCTGATTCGGCTTGATTGACCGGGTCAAGGATTGAATCCCCGGGCTCTGCGGCAGGGCAAGCCGTGCCCACCAACCACTGCCCCCCGGCTTTCATCAGATGTGGGGCTGCCCAACAAGCAAGGGAGCAACCCGCCGCACTACATCAGACGGAAAACAAAGAACATTACAATTGCCCAAAAAATATGCCCCTGCGATAATTCGAGAGTCAGTTTAAACAAAAAAGGATCTGAACGATGTCCACGCCACTCAACAAGCAAATCGCTGCCGCGCTGTACAGATTCGTGGTGTTCACGGCCCTTTTGACAGCACCCACGTAGTGTCCCGGTGACCCGGGCATGGAACCCATTTCGCTTCCGCCCCTTTGGGACGTCAAACTGGATCCCAATGATGTCGGCGTTCAAGAAGAGTGGTTTTCTCCCTCCGCCGACGAGGACAAAAACAAGGAATGGCAGCCGATCAGCACGCACAAGTGGACGGGATGGGACAAGCAGGGCATGCCCGAACATATCGGGTTTGCATGGTATCGGACCCGACTGGATATTCCTCAAACGCCGAAGAGCCATTTCGTCTACCTTTACTTTTCGGCGGTGGATGAGGAGGCGTGGGTGTGGGTAAACAACCTGGAGGCTGGCGAACATACGGCCGCAAGCGAGGACATGAAACCGGACGACATGTGGGAGAAGCCATTCTTCCTGGATATCACGGCGGCAGTGCGCTTCGGAGAGATCAATGAATTCGCCGTCCGGATCCACAACCACCAGGCAATGGGCGGCATCTGGCAACCGGTTCACCTTTTCGTGAGCGATCAACCCCTCACGTTTACGACAATGAAGGAACGCGCCGACGCGCTCAACCAAGAGATCCTGCGGGGCGCCGAAGACATTGTCCGATACGAGGTATGGACCGGCTACCCGTACGATCCTGTATTCCCCAGCTCGGTCCCGGAGAACGAAACCGGTGACAATGCAGAATCCGGTTCGTTTGCCCTCAGCCGGACCGGCCCGCTCCGCGTCGAGGGCGCGTGCGGAGAGCGAGTGCCGATGGCAATTCACGTGCGCAACCACGGCAAGACAACCCTTCCCTGCCGGCTCGATTTCCACAATGTCCGCCACGAGGACCGCTGGGGATTCACCGTGGACGGCGACCGCGTGGACATACACGAAGTCGACTTCGTCATCACCAGAGCAGCGGATCTCGTTCCCGACCCGCTGCCCCGGGCAGCGGGCGGAAATATGATCCAGGTTCCCGCGGGACAAACGCGTACCTTTTTCCTCAGTATCGACACGCACGGATTCCCCGCCGGAAGCTATCAGGGCCACGTGCTCCTGACGCCGTTGCGATCCGGACCGGTCCTGGAGGTTCCGTTCGAACTCGACGTGGCAGGCGTCGTGCTTCCGGAACGAATGCCCATCTGGGTCGGGATGTGGTCCTATCCTCCGCGCATGATTCACGCACGGATCGGCCGCGGCGGACTCGGTCGATACGAGGAATTGATGCGCCGGGTCGGGGTCAACACCGTAATCACCCGGTCCTACGGCATGCCGTGGCCGATCCTCGACGATCAGAGGAAGGTAAAGGACATCAACTGGCTGGATTTTGACCAGATGCTCGAACGCCGAAACTTCGACTTCAAGCGGGATTTCGTTGTAATCGGGGTGTTTCCGGAGGCCCATAAGGAAGCATGGGGCTTCGAATTCCTGAGCGATGCGTGGAGCCAGAATTACATCGACTACGTCCGAATGCTGGCGGCGCGTGTCCGCGACAACCTCGACCTTCCTTACGATGGTTGGGCGCTGTACCTGGAAGACGAAGGGCCCAGCGACCACTTTATTACCCTAGGAAAACTGACCCGGGAGGCCGATTCGAAGATTCGGATCTGGGCAAATCCCCAGGCGGTGGGGAACTTGGAAGCAGCGCAAGCGGCCGCGTACATCGACATTTTCGTCCCGCCGAGCTGGGGCATCGGCCGGTACCCCGAGGCTGAGAATCTGATCCGCGAGAAGGGCAAGGAGGAGTGGATGTACACCAACGGGGGATGGGGACCGCCGAACAAAACCGCCGTCCCGCGAAACGATCCGTATGCTGCCCACCGGAAAGTCCGCATGGACGGATGGATGGCCTGGGAACACGATCGACAGGGCGTTTCGTACTGGATCTATGTCGGCAAGTGGGGCGGTCGGTACAGCGGAATGCCCGATTACGCATGGTCCGACACCGCGATGGTTTACCTGGGACATGATGGTCCCGTTACGACCCGCCGACTGGAGGCCTGGAGGGAGGGCCTGGAGGATTACAAGTTGCTGTGGGCCGTCAATCGGGCCGCGGGAGCGGACGGACAGGATCCGGCCCTGGCCCGGGAAGCACGGGAGCACATCGACGCCGCCGTGGAAGAAGTCCTCGCCGGGCCGCGCACGGGCGAGAAACTCCAACGCTGGAGACATACGTTATTGGAGGATGCCGCCCGGCTGTGCGCTGGTGCGCCACTGGACGTGAAGATCGTGAAGACCTCTACAACAAAGCGCAGCGCCACGCTGAAGTTGAAGGCATCCAGACCGGTCCGCGCTTGGGTGTGGCATCGGGGCGATGGTGTGAAGCCAAACTTGAAGCAGAAAAACTGCGATTTAGTGGCGTCTGATCTGGAGGCAAACACATCGCTTCGCTTTACGATCGACGATCTCGTGCCCGACCAGCGTTCCGAATTCACGATCGTGGTGGCGGGCCCGGAGGGGCAGCAGCGGGTGCTGGAGGAGGAAGTGACGACTAAAGGCTGGTGAGCAGATGTGTTCAGTGTTTGGTGTTTAGTATTTGGTCCTCAGAGTTGTAATAATGTACCCCGGTTCTGAAAATTGGATTGTTTTTCCGTAGATACAAAATTCGATTCCAAATCAAAAACACGAAACACTCCATCCGCCCTCCATGCTCGACCCTCGCACATCCCCCCTTTTTGAAGCCTACACCCAACCGGACACGGGTCTGGATATCTGGCTGCTCACTGCCGACGCGGCGCCTGTGCAGCAGTCCTTCTACTTTACGAACGACGGACTGAGCGGGGACGGGCGGTATTTCTGGTTCTACTACGCGCACCCGCCTTCCGGATCAGGCTCGTACGGTCGGATGCTGGGCGTCGTGGACGCGGAAGAGCAGACGGTCCGGCACTATCCGGATACACAGTTTCAGCACGCCTCGCCCTACGTGGATCCCGACACCGGCGACGTGTACTGGACGAGCGGGTCAACCATTTGGAAGCGGGGACCGCAGCCGGACGCCACGACCGAGTACGTGAACTCTCTTTCCCCGGACGTCACCCGAAACCGCAGCGTGACGCGCCTGGCGACCCACCTGAGCCTCTCTGCCGACGGCCGGGCATTCTTCGTGGACGTAGCCATGTGGCCACGCTACCTGTTTGGCACGCTCCCGGTGGACGGCGGAGATTTCGAGCTCTGGCACCAGTTCGACCGCATGCACAATCATGCCTTGTTCTGTCCCACGGACCCGGACTTGGTGTTGTTCGCGGAGGATTTCCACGCCGAACCGATCACCGGCTTGCGGTTTGTCGTTACCAACCGTATGTGGACGATCCGCCGCGGCGAGGCCCCGCGCTCCGTGTACAAGGAACCAACGGTCTGCACCCACGAATGGTGGGATCCCGACGGCATCCACGCGTGGTCGGTGTGGCACACAACAGGGGAGACGTGCCGTGTCAATGTCCACACCGGAGAGTTCGACCGGTTCCGGTGGCCCGTGACGACATGCCTGCATTCACACAGCAGCGCGGACGGGCGCTACCTGGTCTGCGATGCGTGCGACAACTGGTATCGGGGAACCGCCACCACCGTACACTTCCAGGACGGGCAGACAGGGAAAACACTCAAGATTATCGACAACCCCGCGATGGACAGCTACGTCGGGTCCAGCTACCACATCGATCCGCATCCGCGCTTCTGCTGCGGCGACCGGTTCGTGGTATTCACCGCCACCGTCCGGGGGCGCGTGGACCTGGCAATGGTTCGGACCGACGATCTGGTTGCCTTGATCTGAGGAGGGACCCGGTTATTCCGTCTCAGGCCGTCGACCAGTCGTGGGCGGAACGGGTGCGGGCCTGTTCGGCCCGGTCGCGGATCTCCAGCAGGAACAAGTCCATCAACTCCTGTGGCATGCCGAAGTTCATGGCATGGACCCCGGCGGCGCCTTGTTCGATGACGCCCTCTGCAATGCCAAAGGCCCAGTCCAGCGCGTGCCGCGCAAAATCCTCGTTCTCCATGACCGCGTGCAGGGATGAATCGACATAAATTCCGGGAAGGCGGCACAGGACCTCGAAAGCCCGGCGGCTACCCACAAGGGGAACCGCCGGGATGGTGAGCCGGGGCTCACCTCCCCGGCCCCGGCGCAGTTCCCTGTACCAGGACGCATAGGTCGACACCTTGGTAATCGCCTGTGTCTGGCAGAAGCGGGCGCCGGCATGGCGCTTGTTGTGCAGCCGCTGCACACTGATCTCCATGGGCGTGGAAAACGGATTGGCGGCACAACCCAGATAGGGAACCACCCCGCCGCGCTGAAATTCGGCCAGTTTCCCGTTGACCGCGTGGATCATCTGCAGGCTGTCCATGGGGAACCAGGACCGCTGATTGATGCCGCGGTCTACGTCGGGCAGCCAGTCGCCCGTTAACAGAAGGAAGTTCCGGTACCCCATGCCCATGGCCCACTCGATTTTCTGCAGCAGGTCCTCTTCATCGTGGTCCCGTCCGCAGAATTGGATGACAGGCTCCACCCCATGGGCCATTACGACCCTGGCCGTTTCCACCGAATGCAGGGACGGCACCCCGCCCGCATTCGTGGTCGTGTTCACGGCATCCACGTGCGGGGCAACCCGCTCCATGATCCGCTCGACCCGGACCAGGCCTTTCTCGGTTCGGGGGGACGCGATTTCCAGTGTGACCACAAACTCTTTGTTGTGCATCTTCTGCGAGAGTTTCGACGACGCGGGTATGCCCAGCGTGTCAACGACCGGCTGGGGCACGCGGGTCCCCCGGTCCCTGCCGCTGAACAGATTGACGTAGCTGGCAGTGTTGAACAACTCATCGCTTGGGGGCGGGTGAACAGTACCCGGCTTGATGGGCAGCCTGCGACCGATCCGCAACCACACGCATTCGCGATCAGGAAAGACCTCGCACTTGCCGTCCAGCGTGCCGCCGCAAGGCCCATTCCGCAGGCCCTTGGGGCAGTTCATGGGGCAGATCATGGCGGTGTGGGAGAGAATACACTGTCCACACGTCTGGCAGTCGAAGAGCTTTCCCTTCAACCACTTCTCGGCCTGGAAGATTGCCGACATGACTACCGTCCGTCT
>CAZTAB010000543.1:0-2971 GCA_964611475.1 uncultured Verrucomicrobiota bacterium
TGATCCGACCGTGTCCTGCAGTTCTTCCTCTAGACCTTTCTGGATGTCGGCGTCGATCGCGAGCTGTACGTCGCTCCCTGGCTCTGGCGGATCGACGGCTATGTCCTCTCGCCGAAATCCTTCGACGTCCACCTGCATCAATCGCCCCCCCGCACGACCCCGAAGCACGGCGTCAAACCGTTTTTCAATTCCGCTTTTACCAATCATTTCGTCCGCGTAAAAATGGTAAGGGCGGCGTTCATCACGAACCATGTTACTGCGCCCCACGTAACCAATGACGTGGCTTGCCAGCGTTCCCTTGGGGTACTCGCGGACGGCTTCCACCTGTACGTCAACCCCAGGGATCGTCGGGCACTGCTCAGCAAACCGGGCCAGCGCGGCTTCGTCAAGGTCCCGCCATGCCATCAGGGGCAGCGGTTTCAGCTTTTTTACGTGTTCAAGAATTTCTTCTTCCCCCACGGACGCAGGACAGCCTACTACGGGCCTCAGCTCCTCCAACGTTTCCGAGACCTTGGTCCCGATCAGACGCAACTCCTCCAGGAAAATCCCCACATTATAGCTCGGCCGGTTGCCCGCAAGAATGACTCCGTTTCGGTCCAGGATCTGTCCCCTCATCCCGGGCATTCGAATGCGTCGCATGCTCTGGCTATCGAGGGCTGTTTCGTACTGAGTCGTGCTGGAGACCTGAATATGGTAGAGTGATAAGGCCAGCACACCCAGTGCCGCAAGCATCACGGAAAGCAGAATGCGGGTCCGCCGGGTGTGCGAAGCAGGCTCGCCGCCTTCCAGACGACGCATCATGTCAGGGCCCTCCCATACGTGTCTAGCCGGGCGTCAAGAAAGTCGACGAACCGAAAGATCACTGGCACGGTGACGGCCCCGAGAGCCATCGCCACGAGAACCCGGGAAGCAAAAATCGAAGAGTCGAGCGGGAGATGCCCCCCTCCTAGGAGGAGGACGCCGAGCACGAGCGACGCCAGCCCGGCGGTGATCGCGCCGATGACAACATGGGCGACTGTGCGGAGGGTGAACAGCAGGCCATGGAAATGATTGACCAGAAGCCCGGTCAGCCCGAAGCAGACAGAAGAGGAGCCTATGGGGCTCATGCCCAGGGCGTCCTGCACAAAGCCAGCGATGATTGCCGCGGTCAGGGTCAAACACCGGTCGCGGGTAAGCGCGTAGTAGAGAACAACCGCAAGAAGCGCGGGCGGCTTCGCTGTGAGCATCCAGGGGGCGGCCTGGACAACGCCTGCGAAAAACAGTGAAAATGCCATCACCAGAGCAGCCATTACTCCACCTTCGCCTCCTCGGCCCGTTTGCGCAGCAGTTCGCCGACAGGATCCTCTGTCTCTACCACCACGAAGGCATGGGTCAGGTCGGAAAGGTCGGAACGCACGACTACCCGTGCCTGCTGGGCCAGGCCCATCCCATCGAGAGCCACAGACTCCACAGATCCAAGCATCAGCCCCTTCGGGAAGATCCCTCCCAGCCCGGAGGTGACCACCTTGTCGTCCTGTTGGATCTTTGCCCGCTTGCTGACAAAGTTCATCTGGCACACAACACGGTCGTCCTCGGGGACCCCCATCCCGGAGAGGACACCGTATGTTCCCGTGCGGGCAATCTGCACCGAGACCCTGCAATTCGGATCGGAGACCAGTAGCACGTCACTCGTGCGCGGGGAGCTGGCCACCGTTTTACCCATCAGGCCCGAGGGGGTGATCACTGCCATATCCGGACGAATTCCGTCGAGATACCCTTTTCCCAGGCGGATGGATTGCCACCAGCCAGTGATATCACGGGCGATGACTTCGCACGAGATCAGCTCCCGGGGTGACTGCTCCTCGTAGAGCAGCTGGTCCCGAAGCTGGATATTTTCCTGTTCCAGCGCTTTCAATGTAAGCAGTTCATTTCTCAACTCGACGAGTTCGGCCTCCAGCCGCTCATTCTGTACCATGACATCTCCGATGTCGCGCACTGCAGACAGGTTCTCGCGGGTTTTCCGTACACCTCCGGCCGCCACCTGCTGCACCGGGGCGAACACCTCCCGGACGATGGACTTCAATTGTCCGGTGGTGACTTTTCCCATGCTAAGGATTCCCACCACCACAACAATCCCCACGAACCACAGAATGAATCCGCGCAGTTTCACTTCACTCCCAGGCGGAGCCCCCGCCCCAGGAAAGCCCGCCAAGGAGCTGTCCAGGAGCATTAAGCTGTCTCGCTATTTTCCGTTGCGTGAGATGGGAGGAGGGATTCGGTGCCTGGAGGGAATCTCGGGGCGTCAGCCTCGTTCGGTGCCCACGATTTTCCTCAGGAAATTCAACTCGTGAAGCACGACCCCGGTGCCTTCTGCCACCGCGCTCAACGGGTCGTCAGCAACATGCACCGGCAAGCCTGTTTGTTCCGCGATTAGGCGGTCGAGCCCGCGCAATAAAGCGCCGCCCCCCGCCAAAACCAGTCCACGATCCACTAGGTCCGCCGACAATTCCGGCGGACATCGTTCCAGCGTGATTCGAATTGCTTCCACAATTGTCGAGATCGGCTCCTGGAGAGCCTCGCGAACTTCCTCCGAGGTCAAGGTCAGGGTTTTGGGTAATCCCGCGACCAAATCCCGACCCTTTACCTCAATGCCTGATTCCTCTTCCATGGGATAGGCCGAGCCGATCGAGATCTTGATTTCCTCCGCGGTACGTTCACCGATCATCAAATTGTAGGCCCGCTTCACATACTGAACGATTCCTTCATCCATCTCGTCACCGCCGACGCGTACACTGCGACTGAACACGATGCCTGCCAGGGAGATCAGAGCCACTTCCGTGGTGCCGCCCCCAATGTCGACAATCATGTTTCCGGCAGGCTCCTGGACAGGCAGCCCCACCCCGATCGCAGCCGCCATCGGCTCTTCAATCAGGTAAACCTCCCGCGCGCCAGCATGTGTGGCCGAGTCCTTTACGGCGCGCTTTTCAACTTC
>CAZTAB010000544.1:0-2340 GCA_964611475.1 uncultured Verrucomicrobiota bacterium
CGCTGAACAATAAACTTCGACGAGGCCTTGCGTTTCTTCCTCGTTCGCTTCCCCTTGGCGAGTTGCCCCCACGGAGACATGGGATGTCCACCGCCGGAGGACCGACCTTCGCCACCACCCATTGGATGATCCACCGGATTCATCGCAACACCCCTCACGGTGGGTCGCCGCCCCAGCCAGCGAGCGCGTCCCGCCTTCCCGGATGAGATATTCTGGTGATCCAGGTTTCCCACCTGACCGATCGTTGCATAACAAGCCACGCCGATGAGCCGGATTTCACCAGAGGGCAACTTCACCTGGGCATACTTGCCTTCCCGGGACATGATCTGGGCAGACAATCCCGCACTCCGCACCAGCTGACCGCCACGACCCGGTGTCATCTCTATGTTGTGCACCGGGAGTCCGGGAGGGATCTTCTCAATCGGCATCGCGTTGCCGGGTTCCGGCTCCGCGCCGGGACCGGACATGATGGAGCTCCCCTTTACCAGACCCAGCGGAGCCAAAATGTACCGCTTCTCACCATCCGCATAGTGAAGCAGCGCGATCCGCGCCGACCGATTCGGATCGTACTCAATTTCCGCCACGCGGGCAGGAATCCCAATTTTATCGCGTTTAAAATCGATGATACGATAGTGGCGCTTGTGACCGCCTCCCCGGTGGCGAACGGTAATCCGTCCGTGGCTGTTCCGTCCCGCCCTGGACTTCTTCGGCTGGAGAAGGGACTTCTCAGAGGCGCCGCGCGTCACTTCGTCAAACGCGCTCAAGGTCATGAACCGACGGCTAGGCGTCGTTGGTTTGTATTTTTTGAGTGCCATGCTCTTTGATTCCTACAACAACTCGATTGTTTCGCCTTCCTTCACCGTAACGACTGCCTTCTTCCAACTCGATGTCCGGCCAAACCGCATAGTGCGCTCGCGGCGTTTTTTGCCGGGACGGTTCATTGTGTTTACGGCCTCGACCTTCACCTGGAACAGAGATTCCACAGCCCGCTTGATATCAATCTTGTTCGCATCCCGGTGTACCTTGAAAAGATACTGATTGTGGCTCTCCGTCTGCCGGGTCCCCTTCTCGGTGATCACGGCTTCCTGGATGACTTCCTGCGGATCCTTCATTCACCTGCCTCCTGCTTCCCGCCCAGACGAGCCGCCACCTGCGCCAGTGCCGCCTTGGTCACGATGATCTGTGGGTACCGCGCCAGCTGGAACGCATTCAGATCCGTCCCGGTCACGACTTCCACGCGTGCCACATTCCTCGACGCAAGAGACAGGTTCCGGTCCAGGCTCTCGACGACCACCAGGGTCGGCCCGCGGACCTCCAGCGCCTTCAGGATCTTCACAAAGTCCTTCGACCTCGGCTCATTCACCGAACAGGAATCCACCACGCGCACCGCGCCGGCGGAGACCGCGTCCGTGAATGCCTGCCGTACCGCCAGACGTCCTGCCTTGCGCGTCATTTTTTTGTGAAAGCTCCGGGGCTTGGGGCCAAAGGCCACTGCGCCGCCCCTCCACAGCGGAGAACTCCGGTACCCGGCACGGGCCCGTCCTGTCCCCTTCTGTTTCCACGGCTTGGCACCGCTGCCAGCAACCTCGGATTTACTCTTGGTGGAGGCTGTTCCCGCTCTCTGGTTCGCGCGATACGCGACAATCGCGTTGTGCAGCGTCTGACGGTTTCGCCCCTGCACCAGCAGGCCGTCCGGCACCGAGACCTCGCCGCTTCGTTCTCCGGAAGAAGTGTAAAAGGGGAGTTCGCTCATGATGACCCACCCGGTTTTTTGAGCGACTTACGAATCAATACCAGCCCTCCGTTTGGCCCGGGTACCGCGCCACGGACCAGCAAGGCATTGTCGTCTCCGCGCACTTCCACGACCTTCAAATTCTGCATGGTGACCCGGTGGTTGCCCATCTGGCCGGGAAGCTTTTTCCCTTTTAGCACACGCCCAGGGAATTCACACATGCCGATCGAACCCGGCCCGCGTAGATTCCCGCCCCCGTGTGTCGCCCGGCCGCCGCCCATCCCATGTCGGCGGACAACGCCCTGGAATCCCCGGCCCTTGCTGACCCCAATCACGTCGACAAACTCGATCTCGCCGAAAAGCCCGACATCCGCAGTCTCTCCGCCCTTCAGTTCCGAGTCCGCATCGACCCGGACTTCCCGGAGATGGCGTTTTGCACTCGAGTCGCCTTTCTTGAAATGTCCCTGCAGCGGCTTGCTTAACCGGCTCGGTTTCTGATCCTCAAACCCAATCTGCACCGCGTCGTAGCCATCAGACTTCGAGGTCTTTCGCTGCACGACAGCGCAGGGGCCGACTTCGAGCACGGTTACGGGAATCCGGCGTCCCTC
>CAZTAB010000545.1:0-5399 GCA_964611475.1 uncultured Verrucomicrobiota bacterium
GACGCGCTCATATCCAGCCGTGCGTACACCGCGACCTTGGTGGAACAGGCCGGATGCCGAAATATGGTTAAAATGCTTGCCGCCCGAGGGTTCCCGAAGGGGCTTATGCACCTGGATCCGCACTTGCACACCGATCCGGAAGCCCATTGGTGAGACTGCTCCTGCGAGTTCGTCGTCGTGATCAAAATCAAAACCTTCAACGGACGGGTCCGTCCCTGGCTCTCTGGACCACACAGCACATAGCCCCACCCAAGATCAGGGTATTTCCCCGGAGAAAATTTTTGCCTGATCGAACACTTTCCTCATATTACGATATCCGGTTCAACGGATACATGGGGTAAACTTGACGTAATGATGCGAAAATGGACTTCTCTTGCCCTGCCGGGACAGGAAACCCCAAGCTACTCGATTTCGATGCCATGAACGCTCCAACAACAGAAACGCAACCGCTGCGAGTGGCCATTGTGGGCAGCGGCCCCGCGGGCTTCTTCTGCGCAGAAGCACTGTTTCGGGGGGGGGCGGACGCACAAATCGATGTCTTTGAGGCACTCCCCGTCCCCTTCGGGCTGGTCCGGTTCGGGGTGGCGCCGGATCATCCCGAGATCAAGCGAGTAACCAGGGCATTCGAACGAACGGCCGACCGCCCCGGGTTTTCATTCTTTGGAAACGTTGAGATTGGGCGCGACCTGACGCTGGACGAACTCCGGTCCGCGTACCATGCCGTCGTGCTTGCCTGTGGTGCGCCGCATCATCGCGCCCTGTCCATCCCCGGGGAGGCTCTTCCTGGAAGTCTCGGTGCGGATCAAGTCGTCGGCTGGTATAATGGAACCCCACAATATGCCGACCTTCCTCTCAATCCGGCCTGCAGGTCGGTGGCGATCATCGGCAACGGGAATGTGGCACTGGACGTCGCGCGAATCTTTGCGAAGAGCCAGAGCGAGCTGGAGTCGACGGATATCACGTCCCGGGCATTGGCCGCACTCAAAGCGAGCACCATCGAAACGATCTACATCATCGGGCGGCGGGGGCCGGTGCAGGCGTCCTTCACCAGCGGTGAACTCCACGAGTTCGAACAACTTTCCGGATTCGCCCCGGTCGCGGACGCAGACGATTTCACCCTCGATGCCGCGTGCCACGCAGAATTGGAGCGCCTCGACGTGCAACGGAAACGCGCCTACGACGTCCTCCAGAAATTTGCAACGATTCGCGACTCCTCCAAGCGTGGCACGATCCGGTTTCTGTTCTGCAAGAGCCCGGTGGAAATCCTCGGCGAAACCGCGGTGCAGGGAATCCGGCTGGCACCGAACATCCTCCTCGCCGGGGATTCGGGCTTGCGGGCTGTCCCCTCGGGGGAACCGCCGACGGATCTGCCGGCCGAAATCGTGGTCCGGAGCATCGGCTACGTCGCCAGACCACTGGAAGGCATGCCGTTCGACAGCCGGTCCCATACCGCGGAGAACGAGCACGGCCGCGTGATGGAACAGGGCAGGCCGGTGCCCGGGCTCTATGCCGCAGGCTGGATTCAGTACGGCGCGAAAGGATTGATCGGGGCTTCGAAAAAAGCAGCCGCAGGCACGGCGCAGGCACTCCTGGCGGATCGGGGGGGGCTACCGACGCCGAGCGCGGACGCCCAAACCGGCGTTCGAGACCTTCTCTCCCGCCGCGGCATCCGGATTGTCACCTGGTCCGACTGGAAACGAATCGACGCCGCGGAATGCGCGGCAGGTAGTGAAAGGGGAAAACCTCGGGAGAAATTGACGTCTGTCGACGAAATGCTGTCCTGCCTGGACTAGGATTCCTTGCAATCTTTCCGTGCCATCAGCGGCTCGCGCGTCTCAACGATCACCGGCGTATCCCTGCTCTTCTCGGCATTTTCGTCGATCGCTGACTGGTACTCGGGGGGCAAATCCTCCACTTCGAAGATCGCCTCTTCCGGACATTCCGGGACACATGCCGCACAATCGATGCATTCATCCGGGTCGATCCAAAGGGTATTCCCGCCCTCGTGGAAGCAATCCACAGGACAGACAGCTACACAAACAGTGTGCTTGCAATCGACACAACGACTGGTGACTACGTGCGGCATTTTGAGAAATTCGCTATTCAGGCTCCAGGCAGCCCTGCGGCCACCGGCCGTTGTTTCCTGTGTTCGGTTGTCGGGCTCGCACCCAGAGTTTCAGGACTCACTGGCTTGTACTCAGAAACGGGATTCCATAAACCAAGGGGGCCACTTATAGCGAGGAAGGGGAATTGATCAAGTTTTTTGAATAAATGAACCGGCGTCCCCCATGACAGAGAAAAAGCCCGAAATCCCGGAGGATTCTGGCCCGAGGAACCCCGAGGTCTTGTACGACGGCGACTGCGGATACTGCAGGCGGTGGATGGACCGGGGCCAGCGATGGCTAAAGGGGAAGGTTGCTTTCCGCCCCATGCAGGAAGCCACGCGGGAGTATCCGGATCTTTCCCTCCAAGACCTTCTCGAGTCGGTCCACCTGGTGTGCCCGGACGGGACGGTGAAAAAAGGTGCCGCGGCCGCCTTCTGCGCACTCTCCCACCGTCGCGGATGGAAGTGGCCCTGGTGGTTATACCGGTCGGTGCCCGCCGTTGCGAAAGTCTCGGAATTCGCCTATCGATTCGTCGCCCGCCACCGGACCCTGTTCTCGCGCTTCGACGTGCTGCTTTACGGCCGGGTCACCGGGCCGCTCCGGTACGGATTCGTGCGAAACCTGTTCCTCTCGGGCTTGGCGGCCGTTTATCTGCTCGCGTTCGCCTCGTTCTGGATCCAGGCCGACGGCCTGATAGGCAGCCGCGGAATCCTTCCGGTCTCGGAAACCATGAACATCGTGTCCGCCAATCTCGACCAGGCGGGGGCGAGCACGGTGGAGAAAATGATCCGGTTCCCGACGGTGTTCTGGATTACGTCGGGCGACGGCGCGGTTCACGCCGTGTGCGTCGCGGGCATTCTCCTCGCGGTCATTGCAGGAATGGGTTTGTTCGGTCCCCTCTCCTTCTTCCTGCTGTGGATCCTCTACCTGTCAATTTCCACGGCGGGGCAGATTTTCCTGGGATACCAGTGGGACATCCTGCTCCTGGAAACCGGCTTCCTCGCAATCTTCTTCGCGCCATGGCGATTGCGCCCAAGCTGGTTTCGTGCATCCGAACCCTCGCGTATTGTTCTGTTTCTGTACCGGTGGCTTCTGTTCCGCCTGATGCTGGGCTCGGGGCTGGTCAAGATCGGGAGCGGCGACGAGACCTGGTGGCCTTCGCTCGGCGCGATGTCGGTTCACTACGAAACCCAGCCGATCCCATCCTGGACCGCGTGGTACGTCCACCAGTTGCCCGCGGGAATTCACAAGTGCTCAACCGCCGCCACGCTCGCCCTTGAATTCTTGATCCCGATCTTCGTCTTCGCGCCACGGCGGCTCCGCCTTCTGGCCGCCGCCTGCTTCGCCGGGCTGCAGGTCGTCATCCTGGCAACCGGGAATTACACATTCTTCAACTGGCTCACGATCGTGCTATGCATCCCATTGCTGGATGACTCGATCCTGCCCCCGGCGATGGGACAGCGGATCCGCCGGCTTGAACCGTCCGGGCGGCCGGACTGGATTCGATGGTGCCTTGCGGGCACCCGGGCGGGACTTCTCACCCTCGTCCTTGTCGTTTCCGGCTCGCTCTTTCTCGGCCAGGTGAGCGGGTTCCTCTCCCGCTTCGAGCTAAGCCTGGGCCATCGCATGAGCGGGCCGGTTGCGGCACTGTACCAGGCCATCGCCCCCTTTCGATCGATCAGCACTTACGGCCTCTTCGCCGTCATGACCACGAGCCGGCCGGAAATCACGATCCAGGGGAGCACGGACGGGGTCCGGTGGAAGGACTATGTGTTCAAGTACAAACCCGGGCCGCGGGACCGGAAGCCCCCCTTTGTCGCGCCACATCAACCGCGTCTCGACTGGCAGATGTGGTTCGCTTCTCTACGCTCCTTCCAGAACCGCTCCACCCGCGGCTGGATGGAGCCATTCCTGCTCCGTCTGCTCACGGGCTCCGAGCCCGTTCTCGGCCTGCTCGAAACGAATCCGTTTCCGGACACGCCCCCAAAGTATGTTCGAGCCGTGGTAAGTCCCTACCGGTACACGAACCACGACGAGCGACGGGAGACAGGAAACTGGTGGCATCGGGACGACGAGCGGCCCTATACTCCGATCCTGTCATTGCCGGAGAAAACGAAGGATCCAGAGTAGCCCGCATGATCTTCACCATACTTCTCATCTTTTTTATCGCGGTGCCGATTCTCGAGATCGCGATTCTCCTGCAGGTCAAGGAAGTCCTCGGATTCGACGGAACCCTGGCGCTGGTCGTCGTCACGGCGATACTCGGCGCGTGGCTTGCCCGGTGGCAGGGCCTGCGACAGATCGGGCTGATTCAGCGGGAACTGGAAGCGGGCCAGATGCCGGCGCCACAGATGCTGGATGGCGTGCTCATTCTCATCGCGGGTGTCGTGCTTCTTACCCCGGGATTGTTTACAGACGCGGCAGGTTTCTTCCTTCTCATTCCTCCAGGCCGCGCCATTGTGCGCCACCTCCTGAGGCACGTGTTCGAAAAAAAATTCCAATCCGGAACGATCGACGTTGTTTCATGGGAGGAATAGGACCCAGCCCCCGGATGATACCCAATGCCATCCCGGGGACATTTTCAGGATGGCATTCCGGTCCCCGACAGGGTAAATTGAAAGGATAATGCTGAACGACAAGCACGGCCGGAAAATACACTACCTGCGCATCTCCCTCACGGACATGTGCAATCTGCGGTGCGTCTACTGCATGCCGGAAGACATGAAGTTCCGCCCAGATCCCGAGCTGATGAGCGAGCGGGAGGTTCTTCGTCTTGCCGACCTATTTGCCGGGTTCGGATTCAACAAGTTCCGGCTGACGGGGGGGGAACCGACCTTGCGTCCGGACCTGGTCTCCATCGTGCGGCATCTCAAGCAGACGCCCGGGGCCGCTTCGATTGCCATGACCACAAACGCGGTGCACCTTCGCCATCTCGCCGCGCCACTTGCCGATGCCGGACTCCAACGGGTCAATATCAGCGTCGACACGCTCAATCCGGAAAAATTCAAGCAGATGACCCGGTGGGGCAACGTCAGCGACGTGTTGGACGGCATCGACGCGGCCGAAACGCATGGCCTCGAGGTGAAACTCAACGCGGTGGTCGTCCGCGGATTCAATGACAAGAAGGACGTCGTGCAACTGGCGGAGCTCTCCCGCGAGCATTCCTGGCAGATTCGGTTCATCGAAATCATGCCCTTCGGCAGCGTGGCCGCATTTCAGAAGGAGCACATCGTGTCGGAGAAGGAACTCCGCGCGACCATTGAGGAAGGCCTCGGGCCACTGGCGCTGCAGAAC
>CAZTAB010000546.1:0-10614 GCA_964611475.1 uncultured Verrucomicrobiota bacterium
GCGCGCCGCCTGGTGCTGCGTCTCGGCAAAGTCCCGTAGCGTGTAGAGGATAGCGTCTATCTTGTTTTATCTAGAGCGAGCCATGGTCGTGGGGCTCTCCTTTTCCTTTTTTTCTATTCAAATCCCGGACCCTGTCGCAACCCGAATCTTCCATCGGGAGCCGGGAATCAATCCCTCCGGCTCCCTGCTGGTGCTGGTTGGAGCGGGTTTAACGAGTATTTGTGTGTGCGCGGGGGAGGGGAGCCCCGGTGGCCCATCCATGGCCGCCTGCATTGCCCCTCTCCATGTAATGAACGGCGTACGTGAAGGCAGTACCCGACCGGCTCATGGAATAATACATCCCGGGCATCAACATGGATTCGATTCTCATGGAGGATTGGTTTTTGACTTGGGAGTGTGAAATAGGGTTGAGTTGGGGCATTCGCAACCCCGCCCAGGCACCAGGAACCAAATTTATACAGGGATCCCATGAATCTTGACACCGATCTTCAGCGCTTTATCGAACAGACTCCACTTGTTGACTCACATGAGCACCAGGTGAGGGAGGACGTCCTGCTCCAGCAGAAGCCCGACATCCTGCGCAACCTGTTTGAGAACTACGTGACGTCCGACTTCTGGTCGGCGGGGGTGTCCCGCTCGGGCCTGGACGCTTTGTTGGACGCGGGAAACCCTGACATCCGGGCCCGTTTCGAGGGGGTGAATGAGACCTGGAAGGCAATTCAACACACCGGCTATGCAGAGGCTGTCCGGTTCACAGCAAAAGAGCTTTTTGATATCGACGAAATCACCCCCGGGTCGCTCGCGGATGCATCCGCCCGGAACGACGAATACCTGGAGCCGGGTCAGCGGCTGCACATGTTGAAGGACCTGGCGAATCTTGATCATATGCAGACCGACGACGCACGATGGGCGTGCGAGCCCGACGAGTCCGGGTCCGATTTTTTCTTTTACGACCTCACGTGGCGCGCTTTTTGTTGTGGCCAGGTGGATCCCGAGGCCGTGGCGGGCGAGACGGGGGTCAGCGTTTCAAGCATTTCCCGGTTGCGGGACGCGATGTCCATCCTGTTCGGGAAACACGCGTCAACGGCCATCGCGGTCAAGTCCCAGCATGCGTACAACCGGACGCTTTCGTGGACGGAGCGGAGCGATGACGAGGCGGAGGCGGCTTTGCAGGTCGTGCTTCGCGAGGGGGACCAGGCGCCCTCCGAGGCCCGGATCTGCCTGGGGGACTGGGCCTGGGCCCGGGGGTGTGAATTGTGTGCCGAGCACGATCTGGCCTTCAAGATCCACACGGGCTATTACGCGGGCAACGACCGGATGCCGGTTGACTTCATCCGTTCGGGGAACATGTGCCCCTTATTGGCGCGCTATCCCGATACCCGCTTCGTGATGATGCACATTTCCTATCCGTACAGCCACGAATTGGTCGCGTTGGCAAAGCACTATCGGAATGTGTATGTCGATCTTTGCTGGGCGTGGAGCATCGATCCATTCAGCTCGTGCGATTTCGTTCGCCGTTATCTGCACGCGGCGCCCGCCAACAAGTTGTTCATTTTCGGTGGTGACACGAACTATCCGGCGATTGCCGTGGGGTATGCCCACCAGGCTCGCCAGTGGCTCGCGCGGGCGTTGGAAGGGGAAATCGCGGACGGGCATCTCAACGAGTCGCAGGCCATAGCCTTGGCCGGCCGTCTCATGCGCGACAACCAGTACGACTGTTTCCGGGTCGAGGAAAAGCGGGCCGCCGTGGCCGAAGCGGTGAAGGCCTCTGCCTGAGCCCAGCGCCGACGCTCTGCTCGATCGCAGCCTGGGCTTCGCCGCCGGAAAAGACCTCAAGACCCGGCAGGTTGAACGCGTTCTTCTCGTGACCTTTTCTGCCGGGCAGCCGCGTGGGTTTTCTGCGTTCCGGCTTTTGCGTTGTTGTCCCTGGGCGTTGTTCAGGGCGGCGGGGTCACCGCTTCCGTTGGCTGATGGGGCGGACGTGAGTTCTGGTTGAATGTGGACTTTGGATGTGACGATGGTACGATCATGGCTTGCCGATGAATGACTATTTCCACCGCGTGGCGGCACAATCTTCCACCCGCCTGTGGATCAACCCCGCCACGCCCGAACAGGCCGAGTCCGCGCTGGAACGTGGTGCGGTAGGCGCCACGACCAACCCGACGTATGCCGCCCGCGTTCTTCGGGAAGATTCGTCCGCTACCGGGCTGCTGGAGCAGGCGGTTCGTGAAACGAAATCGGACGGGGAGGCGGTGGATCGATTCACGATGTTGGCCGTCGCCAGGCTGCAGGCGATCTATCAGCCGCTCTATGAGGAGTCCTCCGGCCAATTCGGATTCGTGGCCATTCAGGGCGATCCGCAGGTCAACGATGACGCGAATGCTATTCTCGCCGGCGCGGCCCGGTATTGTGAGCTCGGGCCGAACATGATTATCAAGGTGCCGGCAACACCCGCCGGCGCCCGGGCCATGAAGGAATTAACGGCGATGAACGTCCCCACGATTGCCACGCTCGGGTTCTCCGTCGATCAGGCGCTCTACATGGCGGAGGCTCATCGCGAGGCGTGCCGGGAATCGGGTCACAATCCCCCCTGTTTCGTCACGTACATCGCGGGGATCCTGGATGAATGCCTTGGGGAGGACGCGAAGAATCATGAGGGGGCGGTGCCGCCCGAATGGGTCGCACAGGCCGGGTGCCAGGGGACCCGCGTTGCCTACCGGCTTTACCGTGAGCGAGGCTACGGAGCTCTTCTGCTGGGCGGCGGAGCGCGCGAAACACGGCACTTCTCAGAACTTGTCGGTGGCCATCTCCATGTGACCATCGGCTGGAGCCTTGCGGATGAACTGGCCAAGGCGGCTGCCCCGGTGGAAGAGCGAATCAACTCGGACATTGGCGAGGAAGTGGAGGGCGCCCTGTCGGCCAGCCTGCCGAATTACCGCAAGGCTTCCCGGGTGGGCCAGTTGCAGCCGGAGGATTTCACTCAATTCTGTCCGGTCGCCGCTTTTCAATGCTCCTTTCTCGATGCAATGGACAAGATGCTGGAACGGGTGCGGCAAACGCGGGCAAAACTCAAGGGCGAGGGGGGCAAGTCATGAGAGGACCATCGTTTAAAGAGCGGATGGCGGAAGGACGTCCGATGTTGGGCACGTTCCTTCAGATTCCCAGCGGGGAGCCGGCGGAGATCGCGGCTTCCGCGGGCCTTGACTTCGGAATCGTGGACACCGAGCACGGCATGCTTGGCACCGACGCCTCGCTGGAAATGATTCGCGGCTGCGATGCCGCCGGGCTGACCACGATGTACCGGGTGCCCCTCCTTGACCACCACCGGATCGGGCTTGCTCTCGACATGGGTGCCTCCGCCGTCATGGTTCCCAACGTGGTGAACCGGGAGCAGGCGGATCTCGTCATGGATGCAGCCAAGTATCATCCCGTTGGGAGCCGGGGCGTCTGCATCTTTTCCCGGGCCCCGGGGTACAATGCGGAGGCGGAGGGAAGGGGCTATTACGAACGGGCCAACCACGAAACCGCCGTGATCCTGCAGATCGAAGGCATGGAGGGGATTGCAAACCTCGATTCCATTCTCGAGCCGCCGCACTTGGATTGCATTTTTATCGGGCCATACGCCCTGTCCCAATCCATGGGCATGCCCGGCGCCGTCACGGACGACAAGGTCCTTGACGCAATGAAAGATATCGTGGAGAGGGCCGCTGCCCGCGGCATTGCCATGGCCAACTTCCCGGTGACCGTCGAGCAGGCAAAGAAATATCGCGAAATCGGCGTACGCTTTCTCGCGTTCGGCACCGATACCCTGGTCCTGCAACGGGCTTACCGGGACTGCCGCGCTGCCATTCTCGGGGATTGATCGGAAGGTAACAAAAAAGGATCACGCCAAATCATCCGTGTCCATTCACGGGGCCCGCGGTTAGAATCCCGTCATGTCCGCCGCGCACCAGTTCTCAGATGTCGCTCGATTTCCGCTTCCAGGGGACAATGTTGCCATTGCTACGCGGCGGTTGGAGGCGGGGGACACAATTCAAATCGCAGATCGTACACTTGAGCTGGACTATACGGTGCAGGAAGGGCACAGGTTTGCCGCCGCACCTATCCGGAAGGGGGCGCCGATGTTGTCGTGGCGGCTTCCCTTCGGCCGCGCCCTTCGGAGGATCGAGGCGGGGGAATACGTTTGTAACCAGGTCACGATTGATGCGTTTGCGCACCGCACCGTCGATTTTGCGTTTCCCGGGGAGCCGAACTTCGGGGAAGAGATTATGCCCTACCGGTTCGACAAGTCCTCGTTCCGGCCGTCAGGCCCGACTCCTCAGTACGAGGACGGAAGGACATTCCAGGGGTATTTTCGAAGTGTCCAGCGCGGGGTCGGAACGCGAAATGTCATCGTGATTCTTGGCGTCACGTCGCGGTCGGCAAGTTATGCAAAGCAGCTTGAGGAGCGGTTGAAGGAACGGGTTGCCGGGTATCCCGATATCGACGGGGTTGCTGCGCTCGCTCATTCGGAGGGCAGTGGCCGCGAGCCGCACCATAACCGCGAGTTCCTGATGCGGGCGCTTGCCGCCCTTTTCGTGCATCCGAACGTGGGCGCGGTTTTGGCCGTGGACTATGGGGGTGATCCGGTGACTGCCGGAATGCTGGAGGAATACCTGGAGCGAAATCGCTACCCGCACCGGGAGTTGCCGCATCGGTTCCTGACGCTGTCGGGGCATTTTTCCGCGGACCTCCGTGCCGGTGAAGAAATCGTGATGGGGTGGGTGGGGCAGGTCAACGCGATGTCCCGGACGCCGCAATCGGTCGAGCACCTGAACATCGCGCTGCAGTGCGGCGGTTCGGACGCCTTTTCCGGGGGCACCGGCAATCCGCTTGCTGCGTCGGTGGCGCGGGAGGTGGTCATGCGCGGGGGGGCTGCCAATCTCGGGGAGGCAGACGAGCTGGTGGGCGCGGAATCGTACATGGTGTCAAATGTCCGCGACATCGAGACGGCCCTCCAGTTCCTGAAGTACGTGGAGGAGTTCAAGGAGCTGCTCGGTTGGCACGGCGCAACCGCGGAAAGCAACCCGTCGGGTGGCAACCGGCTGCGCGGACTTTATAACATCATTCTTAAATCGATTGGTGCAGCGATGAAGAAGTCGCCGGATGTCCGGCTGGACTTCGTTGTGGACTATGCAGAGCGGATTCGCGACCACGGGTACTACTTCGTGAACTCGCCGGGGCACGACGTGGAGGGGCTGGCAGGGCAGGTCGCGACCGGCTCCAACCTGATCTTCTTCATCACGGGAAATGGGTCGGTCACCAATTTCCCGTTCGTTCCGACGATCAAGTACATCACGACAACACGGCGGCACGAGCTGCTGAAGAACGAAATGGATATCAACGCCGGCGCGCTGATCGAGGGCCGATCGCTGGAGGACCTGACCCGGGAGACACTGGACTATACCCTGGCCGTGGCGTCGGGGAAGCGTTGCCTCGGCGAGAAGGCCGGACACGCCCAGATTTCCCTCTGGAGAAACTGGCGGCAGACGAATGCGTCGCAGCTCGAGTCCCTGTTGGCCATGCCGGAGCCGAATGGGGCGGCCATCCCGGTGGAAGGGGAAGAACCCCCGCCGTCGCTGTCCCGGTTCCAGGCGTTGAAGACCGAGCGTGGGTGGGCCGGTGACCAGGTCGCGCTGGTCATGCCGACCAGCCTGTGCTCCAGCCAGATCGCCCGCATGAGCGCGTGCCGCCTCAACCGGAAGGGGCCCGGCCTCGGGAGGCAGGTCAGCCGCTATGTGTCCCTGGTTCACACCGAGGGGTGTGCTGTCGCGGGCCGGGACGGAGAGGAACTGTATCACCGGACCCTTCTCAATTACATGACGCACCCCATGGTTCGTTTCTCCCTGTTCCTTGAACACGGATGTGAAAAAACGCACAACGAGTTCCTGCAGAAGAAGCTGGTGGCGGAGGGGGAGAGGCTGGATCGGTTCGGGTGGGCCAGCGTACAACTCGATGGCGGGATTCAGAGGGTGCTGGAACGGATCGATACGTGGTTCGGCCGGGCCATGGCTGGCGCCCGGGAGCCGGAACGTGCGGCTTCGGGCCTGGAGAATCTTCGCGTCGGGTTGATGCTGGCTGACCCGGTGCCCGGCTCACTTGCGGGACAGGTGGCGCGACTGATCCGCCTGATCGTGGGTGGGCTGGGAACGGTGGTGGTTCCGGCGACGTTCGGGTTCCGGTCGGCGGGGGACTTGCACAGGGACTTGAAAATCCCGCAATCTGTCGCTCCGTCACTGGCGTATGGGGAGACGCCAAGGAGCCCCGGGTTACACCTCATGGAAATGCCCACGGAGCACATCGTCGAGTCACTGACGGGGTTGGGCGCTGCGGGCGTGGATGTGATCGTGATGATCGTCGAGGAGAAACCGGCGCAGGGGCATCCGCTTGTACCCACCCTTCAAATCACCCTGCCCGGGGAATCCTCGTCGAGCCCACTGGATGATTTTGACCTCGTGCTTCGGGGCGATCCCTCCAGGTGGCCGGATCAGTTTCTCGAGCTTCTTCTCCGAACTGCGTCATGCACGTACCGGCCCAGGCTTTTTACACAGGGGAATATCGATTTCCAGATCACGCGGGGATTGTTGGGGGTTTCCCTTTGACGATGCCCGCCTTTTGAACGGGGGCAGGTGAAGCGAGCGGGAGTGTTCCATGGGGTGGATCCGCCGGGTTGATTTCTTCCCCTCCCCGGAACCCATAGGTGTGCCGGAAGCGTTAATGGTGCAGCTTGGTGGCCAGCCCGCCGTCGATGAGGATGTTTTCGCCGTTGATGTAGCTTCCCAGGTCGCTGGCGACAAAGGCGACGAGGTTGCCTATGTCCTTCGGCGTGCCCACCCTGGACACGGGGTGGTTCGCCACGACCTGCTTCATCGTTTCGGCCGGATCGGGCGTGGACTCCGCCCACTCCTGGGTCATGGGGGAATCAATGAAGCCGGGACTGATGCAGACCGCGCGCACGCCATCCCGGCCGAGGTCCTGCGCAAGGCTCCGGGTCATGGCGACGATGCCGCCCTTGGCTGCAGCATAGGCGCCAAGGTCGGGGATCGTGACGAGGGAGTGAATGCTGGAGATGTTGACCACGATCCCGTGCCTCGACTTCCTGAGCAGCGGCATGGCGAACTTGGTCATTAAAAAGAGGCCCTTGAGGTCGACCGCCTGGGTCCGGTCCCACTCCTCGATCGTGGTTTCCTCGATGCTGCGAAAAAATTCAATGGCGGCGTTGTTGACGAGAATGTCCATGCAACCCAGCTCGGCGTGGACCCGGTCCATCAGGCCCCGGACGTCATCAGGCCGGGAAATATCGGCCCGGACGAAAAGGCTCCTCCGGCCGAGTTTTGCGACGGCGTCTGCGGTGGCTTGCCCTCCCTCTTCGTTGATGTCACAGATCACAACATCCGAGCCACACCGGGCGAGCACCAGGGCAATGCCCTTCCCGATGCCTTGGGCTGCCCCGGAAATCAGTGCCACCCGGTTCGTGAGTGAAATATTCATTTGGTTTCCTTCTCCTTTGTCGTGAACGGATGTTGCACGGAAGGGAACGAGGAAAACCGAGAGTAATGAAAATGCTTCGTGTTTTTCAAGGGCAGGGCTGGAGGGCTTACAATCCTTCGGAGATGCGCTCGATCTCTGCCGGCCCGAAAGGCGCTTTAAACTGGCAGCCGGTACAGACAAGCCTGGAGGGATTGTCGGATGGCAGTGGGAGGAGCACCAGCCGGCACTCGGGGCAATAAACCACTTTTTCCAGGCCTCCATCCGCGGCGCGCTTCCACAAGACGCCATGGTTCGACACGAACTCGCCATAGTCGTCCGTGATGTCCGGCACGAAGGGTTGCCCGCCATCCTCCCATTGATGCACCTCGGCGCGCAGGGAGTCGTTTTCCTCCTGCAGCCGTCGGATCTCTTCTTCCAGTTTTTTTGTTCGGTCTTCCATGGTTCACACCTCTCAGCTTGCCGCAAAGATCGAGCGGCCCGTCATTTCCCCCGGAACGGGTACGCCCAGCACGTTCAGGATCGAGGGAGCAAGATCTTCCATGCGGGGGTCGGCGCGGGGAATCGGTCGGTTGCAGAGCACGACTCCCGACAGGAACGAGGAGTCCATGCAATGGTCGCCGCTCCAGGGATCGAGATTGTCCATAAGGATCTCGTGGGGATATTTGCCCAGGATGGTATCCCACGATGCACGGTAATGAATATTGTAGCCAAGTATCAGGTCGGGTGCCGTCTTCGCGCAGGGCCCGGAATAGATCTCCTCCGGTTTGTACACGTTCTTGAATACCTTCTCTCCCGTCTGGTCGTCACGGAGGGCCAGCAACCGGTCGACGAGCGTCTGCCGGAGACCCTCGGCTTCCGGGCCCGGGGCGACGATCCCGTCGCTTTCGCGTCCATCCAGATTGAGGTTGAGTGAATTGATGCCGATGCCGTACGCCTGGGTTCGGGTCCAGTCGGTGTCCTGGAAGAACGACGCCGTGCCCCGCCGCGTCTTCTCCTTGGGCGCGGCGAATCCGTTGTCCATGAGCCACCCGTTGAGGTTGAACTGCCGCCGGAACGGCACGAAGCCGTGGTCGGACACGACGAAGACCAGGGAATCATCCCCAGCCCGGTCGAGGGCCCAACCGACCGCCTCGTCGATTCGCGCGTACAGGGAGGGGAGAAAGTCGCCATGTCGTCGCGCCAACTCCTCACTGTAAAGCGGGTGTTTCGGGTCGAGGGTCCGCCAGAACGCATGGGAATTGAGGTCCAAGGTGGAGAAATACGAATAGAGAAAGCCGCCTTGGTACCGGTCAATCTCGTGCCGGGTGAAGCGCATCTGCTCCTCCAGTACCATGGTGGATTGCTCGCGGAACTCGTCGTCGGAGAAGACGCGTGAGGAAAGCGCGGCGGTGTCCTCGGGCATCCCCTGGGTGTAGAACAGGCCAAGTTCGCGGGCCAATTCACGCGGATACGTGTCCGGCGTTCCAATGGGCATCGCGGGATCCTCCGGGTGAATGTTGACGGGCGAGACGTAGAACTCCAGGTAGGGCTCCGTTTGCTTGAGGTAGAACCGGCAGATCCCGGCGACGGAAGTCATGTGCCTGATCAGGGGGAACTCCAGCGTCACCCATTGGCTCCAGTCCCCCGGGCGCAGGAGAAGTTCCGTGTCTTGAATCCTGAATCGGGCCAGGGTTCGTTCGCTGTTGAGGTTGACCGTAAACGGCAGGTCCACGCGGGGCCTGTCGCGTCGCAGAGAGTTTATCGGCCCGCGGAGCTTGCAGTTGGCCGTTCCCTGGAGGACGGGGATGCGTTCGATGTGCCCGCCGGGAGGATCCCCGTCTGTTGTGTCGGGAGACTCGGAATAGAAGGAGAAAACGCCGAATGCCCCGTGGATGTCGGGTGTTGTGATTCCCGAAAGGGTCCGGGCACCGGTGGGCGTGGGCGGGAAATTGACCGGTGCCCGGAAGACGGTGGATGGGACGCCCTCCCGGTGGATCACGTCCCAGAGGGTGGGTCCCTGCCGGTGAAGAGTTTGCTGCCCGCCGGAAAGGGGGATGCCGTAGTCGCCGACGGGGATCGTCAGCCCGGGCGTGGGTGGCGATGCCGTTGCCGCCTGGGGCACCATCTTCTCCGTGTCCATGGATATGAAGTCGAAGATGCCGTGCAGGCCCGGGTTGCTTCCGCTGATGAAGTTGGACCATGCGACCGGGCTCTGGGGCGGATCGCTGGTGCCCAGTTTCGTCACGCCCCGCGCGGCCAGCTGCCCGCAGTTTGGCGTTAATCCCCGGCGGATACACCGGGCCAGGAGCGCGGGATCCATTCCGTCGATCCCGAGCACGATGATGCCCTTGGCCCCGGGCGCGTCTGCGCGGGCGATGGACGGAAAGCGGGCCGTGCCCAAAATTCCTGCGATTCCTGTCACGCCTTCCAGGAAGCGCCTTCGGGTCAAAGGCCGCCGGGGTTGGACGGTTCCGCGATTAAATTTGTCAGCCATCATCCGTGCTTTTTTGATACGCCTGATCCTACCACAAATTCAACCAATCTACGTCCCAAAGGGCGGATTGTGAGGGTGCCCCGCGGGGCAAGGCGGCGGGGCTTCCCGGAATCGAAGTCCATGCTTTGTGGCGAAACCTCTGGAACCTCGATGGACTCCCCAACTTTCTGATTGGCAGATCGGCCTGCGGATGTATGGTGTTTCCTGGCCTCAAGCAGGGGGCCATTGGGTATGTGAATCACAACCGGAGGATCAACAAATGTCATCCGCAGCGCTGTCTCCATCTGATATTCAGGCTTTTACCGCCGACGATTTTTCGGCGCCATCCACCTTTGATGCGTTCTGTGCGAACGGCGGGCAGCCTCTGCGCGGCGTAATCGGCGGCGAAGATGTCGAGGGTTCGATGAATGCCGTGCTCGAAATCATCAATCCGGGGACGCGAGAAGTCCTGGCCCGCGTTTGCGAAATGGGCTGGGATGAAGTGAACCTTGCGGTGGACAGGGCGTACGGGGCATATCACGGTCAGGGGGGTGGGGGATGGAAGGACACGACGCTCGCCGCGCGCGAGGCCCTGGTCATGAAACTGGTCGAGTTGTGTGAGCGCGATCTGG
>CAZTAB010000547.1:0-6924 GCA_964611475.1 uncultured Verrucomicrobiota bacterium
TCGGGAAACAAGACCATCATCTTCGGGTAGGGCCGGCAGCTCCCGCGCCGTTTGTGGGGCCCTGCTTCCCGGTCCCGGGCGTTGATCGACCGGCTGGGGTCGGCGGAGGAGTTCAAGAAGCTTCCCCGCGCATCGTCGAACATCGTTTGTCGCCCGGCGTATTCGGGACCAAGCTGAACGGCCCGGTTTGTTGGAGCGGCGTAGTCTGTCCTCCGCCATGCGCCGGGAGCATTGTGCCCCACGTGTTGGGTATGGCTCCCCCCGCCGCCCGGGTCAGGCGATGCCGGATGCCCGACTAAGCCATGTGAAAGAGCTCGGGAAGTTCCTTGAACAACGGCATGTTTTTTTCGTCGATCTCCATGAGGGGATTGGTTTTTTTCCACAATGATTTCATGATTGGCTCGGTGGCGAGCTTGTCGATCGCCTCCCACCCGTCATCGGTTTCGAAATATCCGAACAACTGCAGCCCCGACCGGAAGATTGAGTAATTCCGGAACCCACTCCGGGAGTGAGCGTCCAAAACTTCCTTTTCAACATCCTTGTGTAGCCGTTCGTATTCTGGAATGACTTCCTCCCCCTTGAGCTGGAGCATGAAAGCGAATCGTGCCATATCCGGGTCCTCTCGTAGTGGTTGTTCCTTGTGCTGATGCAGGAAGCTTGGGCTTTCCGGGTCGTCCAGCGCAAGGACAGATGATAAGGACGCAGGAGGACATCCTGATTTGTCCTTTCACCCGCTCCGTGTTGTGGTAGGTTGTCCGCCAAGGATGACAGGGAGAGACAGCGTTTCGGTGTTTCCCGGGGACGGTCGATACATTCCTCGGCGCGCGGCGTCCGGCTTCAGCCTCATCGAGTTGATGGTGGTCATCGCCATCATGCTTTTGCTCACCGCGTTGCTTCTGCCCGCGGCAAAGCGATCCGTCGCGTTGGCGCATCGCCTTAAGTGCGTCGCGAATCTGAAGGGCATCGGAACCGGAGCCGCTCTATACAGCAACGATCATAACGACCTGAAACCGCCCATCATCGGCCCCGCAGGCTGGTCCACGCCCAACGTGAAGTACGACGACCGCTTTACCGGCATCGGTATCCTGATCGAGAACTACCTGGATACGCACGAAGTCGCCCTGTGCCCCGGCATCCGGCCAACCACGGACCTTCACAACGACCGGACCATGTGGGTCGAATCCGCGTGGGTGGGTTCCTCCTACTGGTATGAATGGTGGCACCCGGCCAGTACGAGACGGACATTGCCCCAGGACGACATTGTTCGCTTCGAAGAGACGTCCCGGTTCAGCACGTCCATCAACAGTGCAATGGTCATGGACATCAACTTCCAGTGGTGGTGGCAGTATGGGGGGCCGATCTTCTCCCACAAGCTCCTTCGGACAGCGAATGTCCTGTTTGCCGACGGCAGTGTGGGAACGCACGGATATGACGAGGGCGTCGCCGTGGACAAGTTCGGGACCAATGTCGGCCTGGTGGTAAAGAAGAACGACAAACCCTATCAGATATGGTTGGTGTGGGAAGCCGCCCATTCCCTCCGGCATCAGGGTTGATCTTTCCGCCTCCACGTTTTGCCGCGCAGTGCGCGGAGGGGGGACGATGTAAAGCAGGATTGCGCATCGGGCAGGTTTTCGCCAACATCCCTTTTTGGGGGAGCGGCAGTAGGTCGATGAACGAATGAACGCGAAAATGCTTTTTGAGAGACTTGCCGGATTGGGCCTTCCCGGTGTTGCCGTCATGCTCTTGCTCCTGGCGGTCCTGCTCTGGTTCCTGATGAAAGGGGCGGACTGGCTCGTGGAGGGGGCCGCGCAACTCGCATACGGAATCAAGATTCCCAAGATTGTGGTGGGGGCGACTGTCGTGTCCCTTGGCACCACCACGCCGGAGGCGGCGGTTTCCGTGGTCAGCGCCGTCGGTGGCGATGCCGGCCTTTCGCTGGGGAACGCCATTGGATCCGTCATCTGCGATACTGGACTTGTGTTCGGCATCGGATGCCTGATGACCACTCTTCCGGTGGACCGGTTCATCATGAACCGACACGGCTGGCTTCAGTTTGGCTTTGTCATCATGCTTGCCGGGCTGATTGTCGGCACTCACCTGTTCGGAGAGACGGCCGTTCTTACCCGTACCGTTGGATTCCTGTTCCTCGCGCTTTTGGGCGGGTACTTTGCGATTTCGGTGTTTTGGGCGAGGCAGCACCCGCTTCTTGCCGAGGAGGTGGAAGCCCGGACCATTCCGGTCTGGCGCTGCTGTGCGCTGCTCGTGCTGGGTCTTATCGTCGTGTTGGTCACATCCAAGTTGATTGTGGCCGATGTTGAGCAGATCTGTGTGATGCTTTCGATCCCGCCGTCGATCATCTCGGCCACCGTGGTGGCGTTCGGGACGTCTCTGCCCGAACTGGTGACCGCCATCACCAGCATCCGGCGCGGGCACCCGGAACTGCTGGTGGGAAATATCCTTGGGGCGGACATTCTGAACATCCTGTTCGTGATCGGGGCGTCGGCCGCCGCAAGTCCGCTGATCGTGCCCCGCGAAGTGCTTTTCCTCCACGTCCCGGCCATGGTGCTTATCGTGGGGTTGTTCCGCTTCGCGTCGGCCGTATCGAAGGAAAAGTTCAACCGAGCCTGGGGCATCCCGCTTCTCGCGATGTACGCTCTGTTCGCCGTTTGCGCGTTCTGGTTCGGCGTACAATTGCATTGACGCCCGCCGCGATCTTTCCCGCCGCCTTGAAGCGGTATTCGTGGGCAGTCCCGCCCCAGGCTACGCTGCGTCCGCCCCGTTGGCGCTGCGGGCTACTTTTTCGGCTTTCTTCCCGCCGCCTCGCGGGTGGCCCGGTAGCGCTTTTTCATCTCGGTCTTCCTCCAGGCTAGAAATTCTTTTTCCTGGTGGTCCCGGTTTCCCGAAGACGGGGGCGCAGGGATGGCAATAACGCCCGTAATGACCGCGGTTTTCGCGCTTGAGATCTTGACGACTTCCCCCTTGCTGACGATCAACGTTTTCCCCACGTTGGCTTCCACGATTGGCACCCCATTCTCCCGGGCCCGGCTCAACACGGCTTCGTCCTGGCTGGGGCCCGAGGCTCCAAAGGAGGGAATGATTAGGTAGCGGGCTCCGTCAAGCACCGGGATGCGGGCAATGTCCGGATTCCACCGGTCGTTGCAAATAAGGAATCCGCAGGGACCGAACGGCGTATTTACCGCGCGGCTGGTTTTCCCGAGCCGGTTCCACCACCAACCCGGATGTGATCCCTCGGCCAATTGCATCTTGTGGTATTTTCCGCAAAGTCGGCCCCGGTGATCGATGAATACCGCGCAGTTGAAGACGTCGTTTCCGATCCGTTCGGCGAGGCCGAAAGAAAGGCATATCTGAAGTTCCCGGGCCAGTGCTTGGAACCGTCGCATGCCCGGGCTGTTCATGGATATGGCCACGTCGAGCATTCGTTTCGGCGGATGTTTGCGGAGGCAGATTTCGTAGGCCACGTATCCCTCCAGCGCGCCTTCCGGAGCCACCGCAAGTTCTGCTCCATACCCCGCAGCGCGCCGGAACATGCGCTCCATCACGTCAGCGTTCCTTTCCAGGTTGAATTGTTCTGGCACAAACGATATGGCCGCGGCCTTCACTTTTCGAAACATGCTCGATTCCTCCTACCAGACGATTGCGTGTACAGGTTCCAGGCGGGGGCTTGCGCCGGTTGACAGAAGAGGCTTCCTGTCGGACTCCACGGCACATATGTTTCCTCCCGAGAACGGCGGACTTGTTCCGGCCCGGCGCCCCGGGGAGCGGGCTTTGTTCCGGCCCGACACAGTCGGCCTGCCACTCTGAATGCGTCCCGTGGGGAGATTCATGAGGCGTAGTATACGCAGGATTGTCACGAATAGAATTTCTGAATTTCGCCAGATTCGCATTGCCGATGTCCCGTTTTCGAGTGCTCTGGCTTTGCTTTGCCCGCGCCCGATTCATCGAAATCCCATCGCATGGGGGGTCCGGTGACCCGGGAGAGGCATGTTTGTTCGTTGACGGGAAAAATGTAATTGCAGATCTCGCGGCGATCCCTAGCATGTCCGGTTTACTTGTGAGTTAGCGAAGGAGCAGCGAGGCTGGCAAATGAATCGATTTACAGGACAGGTGGTTATCGTGACCGGTGGTGGCAGCGGCATAGGGAAGGTCGTTGCGCGGCGCCTGGCCTCCGAAGAGGCTCGGGTATTTATTTTTGAGCGCGACGCCGGGCAGGGGGAGGCGGCCGCGGAGGAGATCCGGCACGAGGGATACTCCGCGGAATCCTTAAACATGGACATTGTCGACGAAGACTCCGTGCGCTCTTCGGTGTCCCGGGTGATGGATACGGCCGGGAAACTCGATGTGATGGTCAATTGCGCGGGTATCGCGGGGCCCACCAACACCAAGATCCTCGATTACACCACGGAGGCGTTCGACGATATCTGCGAGGTGAATCTTCGCGGATCCTACCTGATGACCAAGCACGCGATTCAGCCGATGCTCGATCAGGACTACGGCCGGATTCTTTTGTACTCGTCGATCGGCGGCAAGGAGGGGAACCCCGGGATGTGCGGCTACGCGGCGACCAAGGCCGCGGTGATGGGCCTGGTAAAGGGGGTCGGAAAGGAATACGCCGAAACGGGCGTGACGGTGAATGGTCTCGCGCCCGCGGTGATCCGGACTCCGATGGTCGATGCATGCGATCCTGCGATGGTGGAGTACATGACCGCCCGGATTCCCATGCGCCGTACCGGCAGCATGGAGGAGGCCGCAGCCATTTCCGCGTTCATCGTGTCGAAGGAGTGCAGCTTCTGTACCGGCTTCGTATTCGACATCAGCGGCGGACGAGCGACGTATTGACGCCCTCTGCCGGTGCTCCAATCGGGCGGGGGGACGGACGTCGCCGTACATTCAGGTTGCTTGTGGAACCCGCTTGGGTCCCGGGATGTTGGCGTCCTTGAGGCGCTTGGTGGAAGCGTGGAGGGTTCCTCTCGATGTTCTCCTCCGCCACGGCGCATCATCGTGGATCGCCCCGACCATCGTTCCGCGACGCCCGTCTTCTTAAAGATCGGAGATCGTGAACGTACCGCGTATTTCCCTGCCCACGAGAACTCCCGAGAAGGGGCCGCCCGTTTTCTCCGAAAAGGCGAGGCGGAGGTTGGCGATATACAGGCTTGGGGTGGCAGTGAAATTTCCCATATCCATTGTGTATGGCTCATCCCGTTTGAACTCGTACGAATTCAACGTGGCGGTCGGCCTTTCGGGAAAACTGGTCTGGATTCCGCCGGTGGCGATGCTGAAAAAACCGATCTTGACCCATTGCCCCGGGAACCCGACGTCGATATTCAGGAGGAGTTCCTTTGCCACGAGGCTCTGTGGGACCAGGAAGGCGGTCTCGGTGTACTGGACCTTTGCCGCGGAAAAATAGGCTGATTGCGCACTGGGGTGCCCGTTGGTCAGGGCGGAGAGGTCAACGATATGCAACTCGTCCGCCGCCTCGTGATGGTAATCCTCTATTGGTTCCCAAGTGGATTCATCCAGCAGATTCGTCGTATACGCGATGGAGTGTCGCGCGTATTGGGAGTTTGTGTGGACGAGTTCCTTCGTCTCCGGGTCGAGCATTACGGGAATTCCCGATGCGTCCGGAAGATCCAGGTAGTCGGGGTTGAAGCCCCGTGCCGCCGCGCCGACGCGAATGATCCGGACCTCCTCAATCGCCACGTCGGTGACCGGCCGGGCCTCGGCGTCTACGGGCACCTGGCCGATCGATGACACGACACTGCTCCCGGAAATGACTTCCCCGAAGATGGAGTGTTTGTCGTCGAGGTGCTCCGTCTTGGAGAGGGTGATGAAGAATTGGCTGCCGTTGGTGAACAGTCCCGAATTCGCCATGGAAAGAATCATCGCCTTGTTGTGGCGCAGCGAAGGATCGAACTCGTCCGGGAACCGGTATCCGGGCCCGCCGGAACCCAGTCCGTTGTGCGATCCGCCCTGGATTACAAATCCGGACACGACGCGATGAAAGACCAATCCGTCGAAGTATTTCGACTTTTGCACCCTGCCCGTATCAACGTTCAGCCATGCGCGGGTTCCCTCCGCCAGGCTCACGAAGTTACCCACGGTCAGGGGCGCCTCAACGTAGTCGAGGCGGGCGGTGAAACTTCCCATGTTGGTTTCGAACAAGGCGTACAACCCGTTCGAAAGATTCTGGATCTGGACTTCGGTGGTGCATGAATCATTCTCAGGCATCTCGTCGGTCTGGTCGGATGCTTCCACGGATGCGGCATTGATAAGGGTCGTGCCGATGGCTTGCGGTTCCACCCGGACGAGGAGGTCCAGTTCTGCCGACGCCCCGTTCGAGAGGTTGCTTATGCCCCATGTGCCCGTCCCAGGATCGTAGGAGCCCCGTGTGGCGACGTTGTTCAGGAGCCTGATGCCCGCCGGGAGCTGATTATCGATCACCAAGCCGGTTGCGTCCGCGGGTCCATTGTTCGTCAAAGCGACTGAAAACGTGAATTCGTCGCCGCTAAGCGGCCGGTCGGCGTCGGACGAGCATTGGACTGAAAGGTCGACGTGGCCTTCTCCGCCGGCCGGCGAGGCTGCTGCGAAGGACGAAAACACCACGAAAACCGACACCCGGAGCCGGTCCACCCGGAGTGCCGATTTCAGAAAATCGAGATTCGACATAATTCGCGATCTTATCAGAGACTGTACCTTTTTCAACCATTCACCGAAGCGTACGCATGAATGTTCCCCGGCGTCTGTACTTAATTACCTGGTTGGCGGATCTGAGCCTGATTCTTCTCGTTTTTGCCGTGAGCAGGGATCTCGCGGAGAGGGATGCCGGTTTGTGGACCATGGGCTGGGTCGGAGGAGGACTCGCGCTGGTCCACACCATTTCGAGCGTCCTGGGCGGACGGCTCTCGG
>CAZTAB010000548.1:0-2829 GCA_964611475.1 uncultured Verrucomicrobiota bacterium
CTTCAAGTGAGCAAACGCATATCAGTCATTGGAAGCAGATGCGACTGGGACCATTTCGGGACATGGCTTCAAGCAAAGTCACTATTGACGCTCTCGAAAGAAAGAGGCGAAGGTACCGCTTATGGCAGACAAGACGGTTCAGCAATTGTTCGATTTGACGGGAAAGACCGCCCTTGTGACCGGCGGAACGGGGTATCTCGGGACGGCTTTCGGCGATGCGCTCGCCGAGGCGGGTGCCGGCGTGGTGATCTCCAGTACCCGTTCCGAGCGAGGGCAGGCCGCCGCGGCCAGGCTTCCCTCGCCGGGCGGTGCGATGCACTACAGCGTGGTGCTCGACCAGGCAGACCCCGATTCGATCCGTGAAGGATTCAACGCGGCGGTAGAAGCCGCGGGAAAGATCGATGTCCTGGTCAACAACGGGCTGGATGCGGTCGGCAAGGATCTAGCCGACATCACCTTCGAGGAGTTTCTCAAGCACCAGGGACACACTGCGGCGTACTTCGAACTGGCACGCCTGTTGCACGACCACGTGGTGGAACGATCCGCCCCCGGCAGCGTGATCAACCTCGGCTCGATGTACGGCCAGGTCGGGTCGTATCCCGATGCGTACGAGGGACTCTGCACGGCAAGCCCCGTCGCGTACCAGGCCCACAAGGGCGGGACGATCCAGATCACGCGTCACCTGGCAGTCTACTGGGCGAGAGACCATGTGCGGGTGAACTGCCTGAGCCCGGGCCCGTTTCCCAATCCATCCAAGGTCTCTGAAACGCTCCTCGAGCGGCTCTCGACAAAACTACCGATGAAGAGGATGGGCGAACCCTGGGAGCTCAAGGGCGCCCTGGTGTTCCTTGCCAGCGAAGCTTCGAGTTACCTGACCGGCCAAAACCTGACCCTCGACGGCGGCTGGACGGCGTGGTGAGCGGATTGCTGGTTGACAGTGGTTGGTTGGTAGCTGGAAAGAATGACTGAACACATGGACCAGGACACCTCAAAGCCGGACATTGGACAGAGACAGTACGATCGTGCGCAGGAGATCATTCCTGGCGCGACGGGGCTCTTCGGGTTTCGCCAGGAGATGTCGGTGCCCGGGCAATGGCCCGCTTACTTCAAGGAGGCCAAGGGCTGCGAGATCGTGGATCTCGACGGCCGACGGTTCATCGACCTGGGTGTCTTCGGGATGGGAGCGACGGTTCTCGGGTACGCCGACCCGGATGTGACCGAGGCGGTGATCCGCCGGGTGCGGGCGGGATCGATGTGCAACACCAATCCGCCTGACGAAGTCGAGCTGGCCGAACTGTTGCTTGAAATCCATCCCTGGGCGGAGAGGGTCCGGTTCGGGCGATTGGGCGGCGAAACAATGGCTATCGCCATGCGTATCGCGCGTGCCGGCACCGGCCGGGACAAGGTTGCGTTCTGCGGGTACCATGGATGGCACGACTGGTACCTCGCGGCGAACCTCCCGACGGAAGGCGAGAATCCCGTTGATCGCCTCGGGGACTGGCACCTCGCTCCCGGGGCCGGCCCCAGTGGCGTTCCACGCGCCCTGGCGGGGAGCGCCCTGCCGTTCGCCTATAACCACCTCGATCAGCTCGAGTTGATCGTCAGGGACCACGGGTCCGAACTCGCTGCAATCGTGTTGGAACCGACGAGGAACCTGGCGCCGGAACCCGGCTTTCTCGAGGGCGTTCGTGAGCGGGCCAATCGGTGTGGAGCACGCCTGGTCTTCGACGAAATCACGATTGGCTGGAAGCTATGCCTCGGCGGCGCTCACCTGAAGTACGGTGTCGAGCCCGACATGGCCGTGTTTGCCAAGTCACTCGGCAACGGCCATCCGATGGCGGCGATCGTCGGACGCGCCGAGACGATGGACGCGTTTCACAAGAGTTTTATCTCCAGCGCCTACTGGAGTGAAGCCGTGGGGCCGGCGGCCGCACTGGCGGCAGTGAAGAAGATGAAGCGCATCGATGTGCCTTCCCATCTCGCCCGCATGGGTCAGAGATACCGCGATGGACTGACCTCCCTGGCGGAAAAGCACAACGTTCCCCTGACGTTTACCGGCCATCCCGGCGGGTTCTTCAACGTCTTCGACCACCCGAAAGCTGCGGCGTTGCAGACCCTCTGGAGTGCTCGCATGTTGCCGAAGGGCTTTCTCGTCCAGGGTGGCTGCTACCCGGGGTATGCGCACCAGGAGGAGCACATCGACGCCTGTCTCGAGGCCTCGGAGAGCGTGTTCGCGGAGCTGGCGGAGGCGATCGGGAAGGACGATGTCGAGTCCCGAATCGGCGGTCCTATTAAGCAGGCCGGGCTCCGGCGACTGGCCTGAAGAGAATTTCGTGCCTGGCCAAAGACGCGCCGAATGCAACGTGTCGGGCGGATTGGGTCCCCAGGTTGCTGATGGACGAAATTCATCGGTAAACGAGGCACGGAATATCAAGCGATGAGAAAGCGGTCCCCCCGGATGAAACGGAATGGCGCTTACGCTTGCGCGCCCCATGAACTGAGACATCACCCCCGCAGGGAGGGTGGACGTGGCCGGGAAGGAATAATCAGCGCCAGGCTGATGGAAGCGAACCGGACGCGTTCCTTCTCTTTGTCCCGCCGGTTGTCGATGGCTACACGGTTCTGATACCTGTGCCACAAAAAAGGCCCGCCGACTTGGCGGGCCTTTTTTGAAAAATTACTTGTACCGGATGCTTCAGCGTCGGCGGCGCAGGAATATCGCGAGTCCGCCGAGGCCGAGAAGAGCCAGGGTGGAAGGTTCGGGAACCAAGAAGCGCACTTCAGATAACCCGACGTTCGTCCCGGTATCCCACGCGGCGGTATTCCAAT
>CAZTAB010000549.1:0-19881 GCA_964611475.1 uncultured Verrucomicrobiota bacterium
GGTTGCAATATCCAACCCTGTCCACTCTCGCAAATCGATATCCCAGGGTGCACCGCGGGAGTGCCTTGGTAGCGACCGATCTCTGCCGTATACGGGGCTATCCGGAAGATTCTGCGGTCACGATTTCGATTGCCGGGCTCGCGACGTTGAGATTTTCTGGAAAAATGGTGGATTCCCCTCTTTTTTGTGTTGCGGCACTTTTCAGAATCCGATTACGGTACGCAGGTTTTTGTCCGGACCCCATCGTCTAGCCAGGTCTAGGACACCAGGTTTTCATCCTGGTAACACGGGTTCAAATCCCGTTGGGGTCGCCACTTTTAAACAATAAAGGCAGAGCAATTAGTAAGAAATACAACATTTGTGTGGTGGGAATCGGCGCGGTGGGGACCGAAATGCTTCGGCTTCTCCGCAGCCGGAATTTCCCGTGTGAGTCATTGACCATTCTGGCCCGGAGTGATCGGGAAGAGACGATCGATGGTGAGGTGTACCAGGTACGAACGGCGACCCCGGAAGCATTTGAGGGCATGGATTTTGCGTTCTTTGCGGGTACGGAGGGGGCGAAGGGCGCATCGGTCATCCTTGGGTGGGAGGCCGTCAAACGCGGATGTATCGTCGTGGACAATGGTGATGATTTCCGAATGGATGAACGGGTTCCCCTGATCATACCAGAGATCAATTCCGATGCCCTCAAGGAGCATCGAGGGCTGGTTGCCAATCCCAATTGCAGTACGATCATCGCGCTGATGGCACTGGCACCCCTCCACCGCGAGGCCGGCCTGTCCCGCGTTGTGGCCTGCACCTATCAGGCTGTTTCAGGAAGCGGGGGCAGCGCCGTCGACGAATTGGATATTCAGTCGCGGGGCTGGTCGAAGGGCGAAGCGGCGGTTCCGGATGTCTATCCTCATCCGATCGCTTTCAATGTCCTGGCCCAGATTGGCAGCGTGAAAGATGAATCCGGTGCGACGTCTGAAGAGCAGAAGATGCAGAGGGAAACGCACAAGATCCTCGGGGACCCCTCTATTCGGATTAGCGGAACCTGTGTTCGGGTTCCCGTTTTTAATGCACACAGCGAGGCATTGCACGTGGAATTGAAAAACCCGCTGAGCGTAGAACGGGCCCGCGAGTTGATCCAGGAAGCGGAAGGAGTCGACCTGGTGGACGATGTGGACGAGGCACAGTACCCGACCCCCCTGGCGGCATCCGGGATCGAAAACGTGCTTGTGGGAAGGATCCGTCCGGATGACGTGTTCGAGAACGGGCTGGCACTTTTCGTAGCTGGCGACAACCTTCGCAAAGGAGCCGCACTGAACGCCATTCAGACTGCGGAAGAGATGATCAGGATCGGTGCCGACTCGTTTCCCGCGTCAGCGGTCTGAGGAGAGCCCCACTGGAATGGCGGGAGTCCCCTCCCATTGCGCTGGCGTATTCCAAGGAAGGTCTCCCCCGTCGTAATCCTCGTTTCCGTCCGTGGCTGCACACCCTGCTACCCATGCCGCGAGCAGGGCGAAAGCCCAGAATGCTAGGATGCCGCTGCGAGCTCTGGGTTTTCCCGGCATTGGATTCAGGCTATAGCGCTACGGTAGAACGGGGCGGGATGTACTCGTCGCCCTCCGAGAACGCCTGTCCATCCCAAGTGTGAGAGATTTCCGCGATGGACAAGTTGTCTTCCACCTTTTTGACCCGGATCTTCCCGACTGGTTCCTGGTCACGGTGCACGATGAAGACGACGTTGGGCTGGAGTTCCTCGTTCCGGCCCTTGTCAATGATCACAAAACCCCACTGGGAGTCGACCACGAGAACTTTTCCGCGAATGTCCATGATATCCGCCGGTGCCCCGGTCGTGCCACTCTGCTGGTGACTGCGTATTTCCTCGAAGATGTCATCGTAGTCTTCCTGCAGTTTTGCGTAGTCCGCCTTCCAGTCGGTCAATTCGTCTTCCTTCGCCGCCAAATCGACCTCCAGATCCACAATTTGCCCCTGAAGGTTGGTCTTTTCCGAGTTCAGGTCGGCGATCGTGGAGGACTTGTCGGCGATTTCCTCGTTCTTATCCTCCACCTCCGTCTGGAGTTCCACGACCTCTTCCTCGGTTTCCTGCAGTTCGGTGCGTGTCACCTGCAGCGTATCCTTCGTATCATCGAGATCTTTCGCCGTCGTCTCCAGTTCTCCCTTGGTTTGTACCAGATCTGTCTGCTTGTTCTTCGCGGCCTGCTTGATGCCGCTAAGCTCGGCGTCCATCGTTTCGTAATTAGCCAGGCTTGCAGAATTGAGTTTCTTGTACTCGATGTTCCGGGCTACCGCTACGTGCCCGTCAACCATTTTCTTGACGCTGTCCTTGAGTATCTCTCGCTTTCCAAAAAGCATGCTGCCCAGCACCACGGACACTATGGACAGAATGAACAAGACGATGATGAGGGGTTTAAGTGCTTTGGCCATGATATCTCGTTTCTCCCGAACTCTTGACTTTCTGACTGAAATCTAGTGGGCGAGAGGGGGGATTGTCAAATCCTTACCCCACGAGCCCAGATTCAGACGAATCGGTTTCAGGTTCGTTGCCTTGTCGCAAAGCACTGGACCGCAATAGACCTCCTTGAGCGCCATTTCCCCGCACGCGAAATTGAGTAAATGCCACGGTCACGCCCCAGCCAGACACTCACTTTCGGAACTAAATACAAACCTCTTTTAATTAATAACTTACGCAGATTGTATGCCGCATCCTGACAATGTGTTGATGATTTTTATGGGTGCGTTCTCCATGGGCTTAAATTTCCAAATCCAAAACTGGTCATATCTGAGAATTTGCGGAGTCGCCGAGCCCCCATATGTCTGATATATGAACACAAATTGTTTGATATAAGTGACTTATATCTTCTTTTGGGCGGACCCTGTACACATGCTGAATGGGCCCTAATTGCGGGAGGAAACATGGAATGCCGTAGCCATGAGTCATGACGCAAAATCATTGCAGGCAGAAACATGGCTCTAATCCGGACTGCATGGCATGCCTTTTGCTCAATTGGGGGAGTATAGACTGGGCAAGATGACGAGAAACGCTGGACCCTCGAAGGTCCGCAGGAGGCTCGAAGTGTCGCTGCTGAATTTTTTGTTCAAAGAGAAGAAGGAGGGGGTGGATTCGCTCACCCCGGACACCGAGAGCTCGGTTACCCCTTTGACAGAAGAGGCGGAGGCTGACCACGCTGAGAATTTCGAGCCTCATATCAAGAAAAACGACTTTGATCCGGATGCAAAAAAGGACGCCGGACATTACAGTGACCGTGCTGCGACCCACTCCGCTCTTTCCCCGGCAGTCGCCTCGGTCGAGGGCCAGGACTCTTCGCTGACCCTGGACAAAATTCGGGAGGTTCTGGCCGAGAGCGACCAGATCGTCAACGAAGATAAGGACGAACCGGCCGAAGAGGAGGATGGCGATTTCACCACTGTGGAAATGTCTCTTGTCCAGATTGCGGGGCTCGTCCCGCACGCGTTCAAGGATGTGTCCTCGTTTGGTCAGTCCATTCAAGCTTTCCCCGTCAAATTCAAGGATCTTTACCTCCAGTTTTTCAGCGGAAAGGTGCAGACGACCGTGGGGCGCATGGTCTCGGCAATTTCAGAGGACTGGCTGGTGTCGGACTACGAGAAGTACCACAGCGATGAAATCGATATTCCACTTCACCTTGTGGTCGGATCGGTTCGTCCGGAAGAACTGAAGCGGCATCCCTTGGCGCAGGCACGGGATAACGGCTTGGACGAGATGCCGAATCTATTCAGCGACAACGCGGCCGAAAACCCCGAGGGAGGCAGCGATCTGGCAGGGCAAATATTCTCGGTGGATGAGGACGGATCCCATGGCCTGGGAGTTGCCGCTAATCCGGGTTTTCCCGCCGCGCCGGGAGAGAGCGGCGCCTCCCCCTTTTCCCAGGTTTCTGGAGCGGAAGAAGTCGACGTGCCGAAACTGAAACCGGAGGAGCTAATTGTATTTGAAGTAGAATCCGGCGAGAGCAAGCAGGAGAACAAGATCCTTTCGCCACTGCTTGGGCCGGCCGGTGGATTGGGTGAAAGCGATCCCCAAACCGATTCGCCCACCGGTCCCACCGAACGGGCCGCCATTCAGGCGGAACCGTTCCCGGAAGACAAGGCTCCGCCCACAGAATTCAGGAATCTGGAAGACATTTCAGCAGAAGCAGTTGAGTACAGTGTATCCGCGGATCTGGACGTCCCGGAGCAAACGGCTGAGCCCGCACTCGGCGAGGCGCCAGTCGTGACGTCCAGATCTCGGATACATGGGACTTGCATAGGTGATCTCGATATCAAGGTGGCAACCGCCAAAGAACTCGCCGAGCGGCTGCCCGGTCTGGACGCCAAACTCGCCGCGCGCATTGTTCGGTTCAGAGAGAAGAACGGAAACTTCGAAAAGGTCGAGGACCTTGCCTGTGTTCCGGGAGTCGGGCCTTCCACGTATGCCAGGATCACAGGGGACTCTTGGTCCGAGGCGCGCGACACACTGAAGCGTTCGATCGACGCTCTTCTCGGTGTCGATGTCATGCCGGATCTAGCGGAGGTGGCGTTGCGATTTTCCGGTCTGCCCGGCTTCGAGGGATGCATTTTTACCCATGCCGAGGGACATGTGCTGGCGGCCTGCTGGAACAATCAGCGGCAAGATGTCCTGGCTGTTGTCGCTCCGCAGGTGTTCAAGAAGGTTCGACCCTGTGTCGAACAGCTTGAGTTGGGCGATTTGAACCCCGTGACGCTCTTCGTCGAAGATTTTTCCGTTACCATCATGGAATGCGGGGATGTATATTTCGCCGCGATCCACAATGCCGACGAATTCTCGCACAAACAGCTCAATTTGGTGCGCCTAGTGGGTTCAGAACTGGAACAGCGAATGAAATGCCCGATCCATGCCGCATCGTAACAACGTTTCTTCCCATCCTTACTCCCATATGCGAGGGGACCTGCACGAGCGGGCATTCTCTTTGCTACTTGACACCCTTCCTTCACTTCGTAAGCTCCCGGACCTGCATCCCCGTCGCGAATGAATTTCGGGGTAGGTCAGGAAGGTCCAGAGCATGTTGAATCTACCCGTTGCGTTAACCATTGCCGGATCGGACAGCGGAGGGGGCGCCGGCATCCAGGCCGACCTCAAAACCTTCTCTTCGCTGGACGTTTTCGGGACCACCGTGATCACCTGCGTCACCGCGCAGAACCCCGATGAGCTGCTGGGTATATCCCAGGTGGATCCGTCGATGGTGGCCGAGCAGATCAAGGCCGTTTGCGGGAGCTTCCCCGTGCGTGTGGCGAAGACGGGTATGCTCTATTCGGCCGAGATCATTCGTGCCGTTGCGGACGAGGACATCCGGGAGGGTATTGCAGTGCTGGTGGTGGATCCGGTGATGGTCGCGGCTTCCGGCGCGCGGCTGCTTCAGTCGGACGCAATCGAGGCGCTGAAGTCCGAGCTGCTCCCGAAGGCGCGGGTGGTTACTCCGAATTTGCACGAAGCGGAAATTCTCTGCGGGCGGTCCATTTCGTCGGTGGAAGATTTACGCGCGGCCGCGAAGGAGATCAGCGAGAAGTTCGACCTCGCATGCGTTGCGAAGGGTGGGGGGCTGTCAGGCGACGAGGTCGTTGACATTCTGGTTGACGGGGTGGAGGAGCATGTCTTTACCTCGGACCGTGTGTACGCTGAGGAAACCCATGGAGCCGGCTGTGACTTTTCCGCCGCGCTGGCGGCGGGTCTAGCCCGCGGGGATCTCCTGTCCGATGCGGTGGCGGCTTCGCAGCGTTACGTAGTGCACGCGCTGCAGTCGGCCCCGGAAGTTGGCCGGCACCGGCCGCTACGGTTCTTCTGGGAGAACGAAGCCGTCGAATGAACTCGCGACGCGTGGCGCAGGGGTCTGCCCGGCGCTCCGCATTTGTCGCGATCCCTCGTCCACGGCGCCCCCTCGTGGGGGTCGGACTTGTTTTCCTCGCGGGGGTCGCAACCGGCCTTGTTCTTTCACCGGCCCATTTGCTGGCCGGAGCCCTCTCTTTCGCGGCGGCCGGGTGTTCGATTGCGATTCCCCGCCGTCGCCGCCTGACCGCGCTCCTGTTGTTCAGTTCGGTATTCCTTGCCGGGTGGTTCCGTTGCGGACTGGCCTTGCATCCGCCCGGTCGACCGGCGCTTTCACAGCTGATGGCTCGGGACGCGGAGACCATCCTGGTTGCGGGAAGAATCGCGAACGACCCCTATTTCGTTCCTGACCTGTCGGGCACAGGGGGTGGAACGTGGCGATTCCGGCTGGCACTCGAATACGCGGATCGCACCGGCGAGGCCGTCGCGGTTGCAGGACCCGCCCACTGCCGGTGGAGTGATGCGCCGGCCAAGTCCGCCGTGTCTTATGGAGATGTCCTCGAAATCGACGGCATTGTCCGCCGCCGCGCTGCCCTTGGTGCCGGATTCCCCACCCGGATTTCAGTTCATGCGACCGGGGAGGAGGCCGTGCGGACTCTCAGCGAGAATGCTGGGAATGTGGTGGTTGCCGCCTGTTACGCGGGGCGGGAATACTTCGCCGGGCGGTTGGCTCGAGGGATCGGCGCGTACCCCGACCATCTGGCGATTCTGCATGCTCTTCTCCTTGGCTACAACCAAGGAATGCCGGATGCGCTTCACGAAACATTTTCGCTCACCGGGACGCTTCACGTCTTTGCCATCAGCGGGCTTCACGTCGGCGTCGTGGCCGGACTTCTATGCGTGGTCCTGCGTGTACTCATGATTCCCCGCCATCGCTGGATATTTGTCCTGGCTCCGCTGCTCGTTGTTTACACGCTCGCAACGGGAATGCGGCCGAGTGCGATCCGGGCGTGCGTGATGGCTCTCGCTTTCTGGTCCGCGGGCATGGCTGACCGCAAACCCGATGCACCCACGGCACTCGCAGTGTCGGCCATTCTGATCCTGGCCTTCGATCCCCTGCAACTGGCATCGATGGGGTTCATCCTGAGTTTCTCCGTGGTGACCGGCATTCTGATCCTCTTTCCGGTCTTCTACCGGCCACGAGCGGAGATTTTTCCCGATGATCCCTATCTGCTGCCGCAACGATCCCCGTTTAAGGGCCTCGTTCGCTCGGGAGTACGATGGGGCTGGGGATTGGCGGCGATCTCGCTTGCCTGTTGGCTTGTATCGTTCCCGCTGACTGCGCGTTTTTTCAATATTTTCTCCCCGGTCGCGTTGGTCGGGAATCTGTTTGTCGTGCCGTTGACCTTCGTCGTGGTGTTGACCGGATTCCTGTCGATGGCGACCGGGTTGATGAGCGGATGGATTGCGGAAGTTTTCAACCACGCAAATATTGTCTTCGTCGATCTTTTACTTCGGATTGTCGGGGTCATGGCGGACGTGCCCGCGGGGCATTTGTTTGTACGGTCTCCCTCCTGGATGTGGATTGCCGGCTGGTATTCCGTCGTGTTGGCGTTTGCATCGCTCGGCAATCGGTGCCGATGGCTCGCCGCGGGCTGCACCACGATTCTTCTTGGAGGATGGCTCGGTGCAGGTGCCCTGCGCGCGCCGGCAATTCACGCGCTCAACAGAAACGGATTGCTGTCCGTCAATGTGACGAAGGGAATGAGAATGCCGTTGCTTTGTGACCCCGGCTCGTCCGCGCGCGGAGGAGCATTGACGACCCTTCTGCGCGGCTGGGGCATCAACCGGATAGGCGTCCTCGCGATATCGCACGTGACGTTCGCCCGTGCCGGGATCGTTCCGGAACTGTTGGCGCGACACCGCGTGGAGGAGATCCGGTTCGCCCGGCTGGATGGAGAGCAACAGCTCCTGGGCCAGATCTTGGCTGCAGCGGCTGCACGCGGCGTCCGGGTCACTCAGCTCATGGAGGGCGACGGTCGGCGGATGTCCCGCTCAATGCGGTGGGACGTGCTTTCGCCGGGGCTGGAGGATCCCGTGACCAAAACGCCTTGCGTCCTGCAAATCACGCATGGCTCCTCGGGCATTTGGTTCGTCACGGACCTGTCACCATCCGGGGCCTATGCTCTGACCCGGGAGTTCCCGGATGCTCAGGCATGGGCGGTCGTGGAGGGAGCTGTTTCCGGCCGGGGCTGGCGCATGGACTTTTTCCTGAAATCCACTGGTGCGGCATATGTCGTGACGCCCGAGCAATTCTCGGAGCCTAGGCCGGCGGTTCCGAATGTGCCGATCATGGAGGTTATTGCGGGAGAGCGCGTGACCTTGTCTCCCCCGCTTTCACTCCTTCGCTAGAGCCTTCGTTCGCTCCGGCCTGCCGCTCGCGGGGCCGAAGGCAGTGCTACTGATCGTTCAAATTCCAGTCGTAGTACAGCCATTTCAGTTTGAAGTTCTGATTCCGCAGGAACAATGCATCGCTTTCCTTGGCGTACGTCATTGCGAAGTTGACGGCGGCGTTTTCCTTTTTGCTGAGTTTCGCCCGGTTCTGCATACCTCCGTACGCGGCCACAAAGTCTTTTCCGAACCACCTGAGAATGGGCGAAAGGTAGACGCGTTTTTCTTTCCTGTCGATGCGGAACCTGGAGCCGTCGGCGAAGAATTCTCTCGCTGTTTTTCGGAGCTGTTCGTCGAGCTTGTTCGCCGTGAATGGCTCGGTCAGCAGCGGTGGACATCCGATGGACGCGCAGTTGATTGCCATGTGTATCCGCGGCTCCGCGAATTCCACCCGAAGGATGGAGTGCTCGATTTGATTCAGCGTGAGATCCCGGCCCATCACCCTGAACTTCAGCTTGTCCCATACGCTTTTCACGATATTTCCGATGTCCTTGATGCTCCCGACAGGGTAGTGATCCACGACCGCCTTCAGGGTGAGTGCGTTGTAGGCATTGATCCAGAACGCCATTTTCTTTTTTTCGCTCCACCTCGCAAAGACGAAGGGGTCCAGCGTCGCCATTTGGGCGGTGAACTGATCTAATCCCGAGCGATTCCTTTGAAGTCCGTGATAGTCGACGCGGCCAGAGTCATTTACATGGTCCCTGAGCAGGGTTGCGTACGCATCGTAACTGTACCCACGCTCCGTTGCTTCGGCTTCGGCCATGGATCGGGAGCAGGCACCGCCCAGAACGAGTAGCAGCACGACGAACGTGCCCGTCCGCTGTGTTCCGTTTGTCCTGGTCATGTACTCGGTTCCCGGCGCATGGGGCTCGACTCGGGGGAATGGTTGATTGCCGTACCACCCACTTCCCCGGCCTGCGCATTCCAGAGAATGGAAAAGCTGATTGTCATGCCTCATTTTTTGGGTATATTCCAGCTTTTATGGCACGAACACTGTTTGAAAAAATCTGGGATCGTCACATCGTCCGAGAGTTGGACGATGGCACGACGCTTCTCTACATCGACCGCCACCTAGTGCATGAAGTGACCAGCCCGCAGGCATTTGACGGGCTGCGGTTCTCTGGCCGGAGGGTTCGAAAACCCGCGCTGACGTTTGCCACGATGGACCACAACATCCCCACCACCGCGGATCGCGCGATGGTGAGGGACCCGGTTTCCAAAGCGCAGATGGAAGCGCTGGCGAAGAACTGTGAAGAGTTCGGCGTTGCGTTGTACGGCCTGGGGCACGACCGCCAGGGCATCGTTCACATCATCGGGCCGGATCTGGGAATCACGCTGCCGGGGCTGACCATGGTGTGCGGAGATTCGCATACCTCGACGCACGGGGCCTTTGGCACCCTTGCCTTCGGAGTCGGAACATCGGAAGTCGAACACGTCCTTGCCACGCAAACGCTCCGGCAGAAGAAGCCAAAGACGTTTCGTGTCACCTTTTCGGGATCCCTTGAGGAGGGGACGACCGCGAAGGACATGGTGCTGAAGCTGATCGGAACGATTGGGGCGGCCGGGGGCACCGGGTACGTCATCGAATACGCTGGTGAGGCGATCTGCGAGCTTTCGATGGAGGGCCGCATGACGGTCTGCAACATGAGCATCGAGGCGGGTGCGCGGGCGGGAATGATCGCCCCCGACGAAAAGACCTACGAGTTCGTCGCGCGGGCGGAACGTCCTTTCGCGCCGAAGGGCGCCGATCTGGAGCGGGCGATCGCGGATTGGAATGCGCTGCCCACGGAGGAAGGGGCTATGTTCGATCGAGAGCTGCAGATCGACGCCTCGCAGATCGCTCCCCAGGTGACGTGGGGCACCAATCCCGGCATGGTGACGGACGTGACTGGAACGGTCCCCGGCCCGGACGACGTTCCGGGATGCTCGCCGACGGACGTGACCAAGTCGCTGGAGTACATGGGCCTCGAACCCGGTCGGTCGATTACCGATATCCCCGTGGACACGGTGTTTATTGGAAGCTGTACGAACGCGCGGATGGAAGACCTGAGGCGCGCGGCCAGGATTCTTGACGGGAGAAAGGTTGCGGGATCCATGCGGCTGCTGGTGGTGCCAGGATCGGCGGAGATTCGGCGACAGGCGGAGGAGGAAGGGCTGGACAAGATCTTTACCGGTGCGGGCGGCGAGTGGCGGTTTGCCGGTTGCAGCATGTGCCTGGGAATGAATCCGGATCAGCTCAGGCCCGGTGAACGCTGCGCTTCCACGTCCAACCGGAATTTTGAGGGACGGCAGGGGAAGGGAGGCCGTACCCATCTGGTGAGTCCCGAAATGGCCGCTGTCGCGGCTATTGAAGGGCATTTTGTTGATATTCGGGATTGGATGAAGGAGTAGGCGCCATGGAACCCTTTAAACCCTTTTGCGGCGTTATCGCGCCGCTCGACCGTTCAAACGTCGATACGGACCAGATTATTCCGAAGCAGTTCCTCAAGTCGGTGAAGCGGACGGGATTCGGGGAAAGCCTGTTTTTCGACTGGCGGTACCTCCCCAACGGGAATCCGGATCCGGATTTCGTGCTGAATCGTGAACCGTACTGCAGCGCGGAGATTCTTGTTGCGGGAAACAACTTCGGATGTGGTTCCAGCCGGGAACATGCGGTTTGGTCCGTACTGCAGTTCGGGTTCAAGTGTGTGATTGCCCCCTCAAGAGGGCGGGGGGACGAGCGCGTTCCCGGGTTTGCCGATATTTTTCGAAACAATTGCGTGAAGAACGGGCTTTTGACTGTCGAGCTTTCGGAGGCGGACGCGAATTCCATTTTGGAAGCAGTGAATGCTTCGCCGGGTACGGAAGCCAGCGTGGACCTGGATGCCCAGACCGTCACGGTTCAGGATCATGCATTCTTTTTCGACATCGATGGAGCCGTGAAGGAGACGCTCCTCAAGGGCCTTGATGATGTTGCGCAGACGCTGCGGCATGAGGCGGATGTTTCGGCATTCGAAGCAAGCCATGTGACGTATATGCATCCCGCCCCGTAGATGTCGCCTGTCGACTCCTCATGATCCGCCCGCCTTGTTTTCCTGATCGATGTATGTGACGTCAAATTCGGCGGATTTTTCCAGCAGGATCATGATGGAGCGCTGCATATACGGGCAGAGGGCAAAATCGCCCAGCCCAGGTTTCATCGAGATTCCCTGTTGATAAGGACTCTCCGGCATCATGACCGGCGGGGTGACTCACGGCCCTGTTGGGAGGCGAAGAGGCGCGGCATGTCAAATTTCGCCAAATTCGAGGATAAATCCAGGGGCTCGAGAATCGTCTTGCGGGACTGGAGCCATCCCGTATCCTGTGCTGTTCCGATGAGCAGGCTAGTTTCTATTTTATTGACGGCGATGCTGGCGGCCCCCGCCTTTTCCTCCACCGAACCGGACTTTCCGGACCAGATCACCCTGCGCGCATATGGGGTACCCAACAGCGCGGGCAATTCGATGTCCTCCCTGATCTCGCTGGAGATCATGGACACGTTCCGGACCCGGTATCCGCACATCAATCCGGTCAGTTCCGAGGGGCTGACCATCCCCGGGCGCACCATGGACGTCCTGCCGCTTATGCAGATAGCAGGTGATATCGCCCCGGACACGGTGTACGTGAACTTCCGGCAGTCAGACACCTATATCGGAAGCAAGTTCCTCTATCCGCTGGACAAATACATCGAGGACCTGGCGGGACTGGAGATTTCCGGCGGGCCGGCGATGTCTACAGAGGAATACCTGGAGCGGCTGCGCAGCGGACCGACGTACCACGAGGAACTGGAGGATCGGGTGCCTTTGCAGTGCTGGCAGGTTATCCGCCGCACCTGTCCGTATAAGGCCGACTGCGAATTCCTGAAGGATTGGGGTGAAGAGCCATCGGAGGCCCACTACCACACCTGGTGCTATCCGATCGGCGCACTGGTGATGGGGCTTTTCTACCGGTGGGATTACTTTGCCGAAATGGACATGCCGCAACGTGTGCCGGAGTCGATGGCCGAGCTCCTGGAGTGGAGCCGAAAACTTCACAATCCGGCGGAAAATCGATACGGGCTGATGCTGAATGGCTCCGAACTGAGCTGGAGCACGTTGAGTTTCCTGTACTCGATGGACGGACGGCTTGTAGACCAGAACGAAGAAGGCGAGTGGCACAACGTGTTCAACAGGGACGAAGCGGTCGAGGCGTACTACTACGTGGCCCGCATGTTCCATGAACCATTCGAAAACGAGCATGGGGAGTTTACCCGGTCGATTTATCTCCAGACACCGACGTCGAAGAACGACGGAGACTATCCTGCCATGCAGTTCGGATATCTCGACCTCCGCTTCTTTGGGCAGAACGACCCGAGCAAATGGGCCTTCGGCCCGGTGCCGGTCGGACCTGCCGGCAAGCGGGGGAGCGAATTTAATTCCCGGATGCTGGGTATCTACGCTGGGCTCGATGACGACGAGCCGCGCCGGCAGGCTGCGTGGGATTATATCCGCTTTTATGACGGCAAGGAGGCGCGGAATATCACCACGGAGTTCATGGTGGAAAACGGATTCGGGCACTACGTCCGCCCGCCGCTGCTCAAGGCCGCAGGGTTTCCCGAATACATTCGTCGTGTGCCCGAGGGGTGGGAAGAATCGTTCCAGGTCGCACTCAAGAACGGCGTGCCCGAGCCATACGGGAAAAATTGCCAGCAGGTCTATACCTACGCCTCTAAGGCGATCGACCAAATCCGGACCGACAACGCCGAGAGTGATGCCATCGTGGCGGGAGATGAGATCCGGGCGAAGCAGCGCATCAAGGAGATCCTGACCGGCGCCGTAGAGCGTAGCGACCGGAAAATGCTCAACATCCTTTCGCCGGAGGAAACGAAGTTCCGGAGCCGTGTGGCGGCGGCCGTGGCCGCCGGGAGCGTGATCCTGTTCGTGCTTGTGTTTCGCCGCGTGTTCAAGACGTTTGCCGCCACGCAACAGTACGTGACCCTGTTTCAGGAAGAGAAACGCCAGGGCCAATGGCAGTTCGTCCGCTACTGGAAGGCGTACCTGATTATGCTTCCGGCCATCGCGTTGGTGGCGATATGGGCGTACTACCCACTTGGCCGCGGGAGCGTGATGGCCTTCCAGGAGTACAACGTCCGCGGCTTCACGGAGTGGGTTGGATTCTCCAATTTTGCCCATGTGATCTTCGATCCCGAGTTCTGGTATTCGATGTGGATCGCTCTGAAATACTCGCTCCTGTTCATGTTGTTTGGATTCGTGACCCCGATTGTTCTGGCGTTCCTGCTGACCGAGGTGCCCCGGGGGAAGGTTTTTTTCCGCACCATTTACTATCTTCCGGCGGTCCTTTCCGGCGTGGTCGTCATCTTCCTCTGGAAGGGGTTCTACGGGTCGCACGGGTTGATTTCGGTGATCGTTAATTTTTGCATCGGAATTCTGAATTACCTGCCGTGGGTTGCGCTCGACCCGGTGCATCACAACTGGCTGGACCAACCGGAGTGGGCGCTTATTTTCTGCCTGTTACCCTCAATTTGGGCGGGCATGGGGCCGGGCTGCCTAATCTATCTCGCCGCGCTGAAGACCGTGCCGGATGATCTGTACGAGGCAGCGGACGTCGACGGCGCCGGGTTTCTCGGCAAGGTTTTTCACGTGTCCATCCCCAGCATCAAGGCGTTGATTTTCATCAATTTCATCGGGGTGATGATCGCAACGATGAAAAGCGGCGGAGAGTTCATGCTGGCGATGACCGGTGGGGGACCCTACACGCCGTATGGGGAAACCGAAGTCGTAGGGCTACATATTTTCTGGGAGGCATTCACCTTTCTTCGCTTTGGAACCGCGGTGTCCATGGCCTGGATCCTGGGATCGTTCCTCATTGGATTCACCGTGCTTCAACTCCAGCGATTGAGCCGCATGGAATTCAGAACCGCGGATTCGGGGAACGATGAGTGAAGAATGAAAACGACAGGGTGAAAGCCCGGAAGGAGTAGGGAGACAATCCGTGAAGATGCGAGCAAGAAACTGGAATGCAGGGGAAGAGCCGCTTCGCGAGTTCTGATTTTTATTTTTCGTTAGTCTGTCATGCCCATCATCTCCAGCGTAAATGCCCGGTCCTGGCAGGGAAAAGCCCTGTTTGGAACGATTTCTGTCCTGTTGATTCTCGGGGCGGTAACAATGATCTATCCGTTCATGCTCATGCTGTCGGGATCGATACGCAGCGAGGTCGACGGAAACGACCTGGCGTTGGTTCCGAAGTTCTGGCATGACGATGTCGTTCTTTATCAGAAGTACGTTGAATCGAAGTATGGCAACCCGGTCATTTTGCAGCGCGCCTGGGGAGAACGTCCGGGCGGCTGGCGAAAAATCGAGCCGCCGGATCCGGCGTCATCAAGCCACCTCAAGGATTTCCTGGCCTGGCGCCCGGAAGCCCCCTTCTGGGAGCTGGGCCATCACAACGCGAGCCAGCTGTTGTCCCTCAACGCCCGCTTGTACCGCTCGGACCTGTACAAGCGATTCAACGGCGACCTGGATCACTACAAGAAACAATTAAAAATCCCCGTCAAGGACTGGAATCAGGTGCAGCCTCCGGCACCCAGTGTGATCCGGTACCTGCGCGCGGATACCGAGTACTATCGCGACTGGTTCACGTTCGCTGAAACCCGCCCGGTGGAAGACCGCTACATCGTGGACGCAGACGCGGAATTCGTGGCCGACTACCTGATGGCGGTCTACACCCCCGACATTGAACGGTACAATGATCAGCATGGAACCGATTACGGGAGTTACGGGGAAATCGTTCTGGCCGACCGGGTGCCGGACTCCCCGGGCCTGGAGCGCGACGACTGGGAGTATTTCGTCCGCAGCGAACTCCGGCTCGATTTCATCCGCCTTGATCCGTCATTGGCCGGATCGTTCCGTGAATTCCTGAACAGCCAGCTCTACGCCACTATCGGCGAATTCAACGCCCGGTTCGACACGGACCACGAGGATTTCGACGAGGTTGAATTTCACGTCCAGGCTCCGCAGGATCGGGTGCTTCAGGCGGACTGGGAAAAGTTCCTGAAAGACTCCGCTGCCTGTCCCTCCGAAATGATCAGGGTATGGGGATCGCGGCAGCTTTTTGAGGAATTCATTGCGAAGCAAAAGGGGGTTGCGCGCGATCCGAACTGGCGGGTACGGATTCCGGTGGAGCTTGCCGATCATCACGACCTGATGAACAACCGGAAATTCTGGCGGAGTGAGCTGACCCAGCGAAATTACAAGCAGGTCCTTGAGTACATCCTGCGTCACGGAAATGGCATCAAGAATACCATCATCTATTGCATTTTGGCGATTGGAACGGCGCTGTTTGTAAACCCCCTGGCGGCGTATGCGCTGAGCCGGTACAAGCCGCCGAGCATGTACAAGATCCTGTTGTTTTGCATGGCCACCATGGCGTTTCCGGGGGAGGTGACGATGATCCCCGCCTTCCTGCTAATGAAGCGTTTTCCCGCAACGCCTCTGCTCTCTGGATTCTTGGTTTTTCTCCTCTCGATCTGGATCCTGAATCGCGTTGCGCGCCGATGGCCGGAGATGCTGCGGCTGACGTTGTCGCTTTGCCTCGCGATCTTGGCCGGTGCATGGGCCGTGCCCGCGCTGACCGGGCATTCGCACGTCAGTCTGCTGAACACGTTCTGGGCTCTCGTCCTTCCCGGCGCAGCCAACGGTTTCTTCATTTTCCTCCTAAAGGGATTCTTTGACAGCCTGCCGCAGGAGTTGTTCGAGCAGGCCGAGATCGACGGGGCGGGGGAGTGGACCAAGTTCTGGAGCATCACCATGAACCTGTCACAGCCCATTCTGGCGGTCATTGCGCTGAATGCCTTCGTGGGCGCCTACAGCGCATTCATGATGGCGCTCATTATCATTCCCGACCAGGACATGTGGACGCTTATGGTCTGGATTTTCCAGCTACAAAGTTCGGCGCACGGATCGGTGCTGTATGCGTCGCTGGTGATCACTGCAATTCCCACTTTTCTGGTGTTCGTCTTCTGCCAGAACATAATCATTCGCGGAATTGTCGTGCCCGTGGAAAAGTAGAGCGGGCCTCCTTTTTGTCATGAAGATCGCGCTACTCGGCTACAGCCAATCGGGGAAGAAGGCGCTTTTTGAGCTGTTGACCGGCCGCGCGATACCGGAATCCCGGAAGCCGGGCGAGGAGGTCGAGGGGATCTCCCCCGTTCGTGATCCCCGGGTGGACACCCTGAGCAGGCTGTGCAATCCAAAGAAGACGACCTACGCCGAAAACAACTACGTGTTGTGTCCGGACGTGTCGGAGGGGGGGACGGACCGGGCCTGGCTCGATGCCGCACGTAAGTGCGATTTGTTGTGCCTCGTGGTCCGCTCGTTCGAGTCGGACGACGTGTACCATCCCCGCGGGGCGATTGACCCGGTGGGCGATCTTCAGCGCCTCCAGGCCGAATTGATTTTTGCGGACATGGAGCTGGCCGAGCGAAGGCTGCAGAGAATGGAGAAGGAAAATCGCGCTGGTCAGAGCCCCGGACGGCCCGGTGAGGAGGAGGCGTTGCGAAAAGGAATGGCCGTGCTCGAGGAGGGTAGGCCGCTCTTGTCGTTGGATTTGGAGAGTCACGAATACGAAGCGGTCAAGAGTTTGGACCTCCTTACTTTTATTCCGGTGCTGATCGTGCACAACGTTTCGGAAGACGACGTTGGCGGCGATGCCGGTGGCGGGTCCGTTCATGTGTCCGCGTTGCTCGAGCGTGAAATCATGGCGGTCCAGGACGTGGCCGAACGAGCGGATTTCCTCTCATCGTACGGCTTGTCCGAGTCCGGCCTTGATCGGGTCAATGCGGCGGCATACGACGCGCTTGGTTTGATGTCTTTTTATACTGTGGGACCGGACGAAGTCCGGGCATGGACGATCCGGAAAGGGTCCACCGCGCCAATTTCAGGCGGAAAGCTCCACACTGATATCGAGCGGGGGTTCATCCGGGTGGAGATCATCAAGTACCCCGATTTTCTCGAACTCGGCTCCGAAAAGGCCGTCAAGGATGCCGGCAAGTCGGAGACCCGGGGGCGGGATTACATGATCCAGGACGGCGACATCTGCCATTTCCTGTTCAACGTTTAACCGGGCTGAACCCTGCTCGTCGGCCAGCAGAACGGTCACCATCTGGCGCCTTGGGTCGCTCAAACCTGGTTGGCGCGGGGCCCACGTGCGTATGAGCACTGTTCGGCGCAATGCGTTGGTTGTCTAATCTCTTCTGATAATCAGCCCTAGCCGGCAGCGTCGGTATGGCGTGTGCAGGGCACAGGAAGGCTAGCGGGGTGGCCCCTGAGATCGTATCGATTGAACCGGTAGGAGCACGTGGGATATTCTCATTCTGAAATCCGGGATTCAGAAGAAGTCGCCCGGGGTTTGTTGAGCCGTGGGGGTTGTTTCGCATGCAGCGTGTACCAGAGTCTGAATTGATGGACGACGAAGAGCACGCGCGTGCCTATGCCAATGCGGACTTTGAAGCGCCCCACTCCCGGTATGTCACTCTCTTCGAGCGGTACTTCCGGGTTCACGAAATAACCGGAACGATCCTGGATCTGGGATGCGGTCCCGGTGATGTGACATTTCGATTTGCGCGCAGGTTTCGGGAGGCATACGTCGTCGGTGTCGACGGGTCCAATCCAATGATTTGCATTGCTGACGGGTTGAGGGTGCGCGACGAAGACCTTGCCCGGCGCATCAGGTTCGTGTGTGGCATGCTTCCCGGCATCGCGTTGCCACCCGGTCCCTATGGCGCAATTCTTTGCACGAACTTGCTTCACCATCTGCATCGGCCGAGGATACTGTGGTCGGCGATCGCAAATCTCGCAACGCCGGGAACCATGGTCTTTGTTGCAGATCTGTTTCGGCCCGCAAGCGAAGAAGATGCACGGCGGCTTGTGGACACGTACGCGGCAAACGAACCGGAGGCACTCCGCTCGGATTTTTTTCATTCGCTCCTTGCCGCATTTGAACCCGCGGAAATTGCTGACCAGCTGCGTCTGGCGGGGCTCGACTACCTGACGGTGCATATCGTAAGCGACCGCCACGTGGTGGTCAGCGGCCGGGCTTGAAATCCGCTTTGCGCCGACGACTGCCCCGGCACCGAATGGGTCACGGTCGGGCCGACTGGTATGGTTCCGGATCGAATCCGGGGTAGCGCGCGCTCATGCCCTGCAGGAATGTATCGCTCCAGAGCGGGTCGCCGGGGGGAGGAAAGCCGAGCAACTCGCGTTGCCGTGGTGATGCCTCCACCATGAAGCGGGTCATGGATTCGCTGCCTGCGCCGTTCTTGTACGTGAACGCGCGCCCGCCGTCCCAGGGGCGGGCCTTGCGGCAGAAATTCGCCCACATGGCCGGACGATGGCCCTTGTCGATTGTCCACGGCGACGGGGAGTGGAGGGTGAAGATGCTGTACAGGCAGACCGACCCGCCAGGGACGGTTATCGGCACTGCATTTTTTTCGGTTTTGCCGCTCGGAACCATCATGATCGGCCCCATTCCCGGCTCGACGTCGTCGAGAAGGTAGAGACACTGGATGTGCATGAAGTCATCCGGTTCGGGAATCGGCCCCAGCGTGTTATTTCCGTAATCAATGTGATATAGAAAACCGCCGTAGTCTTCGCCCGCGTATTTCATGCCCAGGGCGCCTTCGCAGAGCCGAATCTCCCTTGTGCCCAGGATGCGTTCCGCCGCGTCGATCAGGTCCGGGTGGGTGTTGATGTGATTCAGTCCCGAGTGGTCCCACGGGAAAATCGCCTGCTGGGGCGTGCTGTTCGTTCGTCCATTGGCAACGAAGTCATTAAACGCCGGGGAAAAAAAATGAAAAAAACCGTCCAATGCTGAAGCCCGCTCCTCCTCCGTCAGAAAATTCTCGACGGTGACGTACCCCTGTTCTCTGAAGAGATTGATTTGCCGGTCGGTTAGTTTCATGACATGCGCCTACAATAATTGTTTTCTATTTTCAACCCTTGTATCAGATCCTGGCGTGCTGGCCCAACGCTGACGCCTCGGTGGTGGTGAACGGCAAGGCGGTCAAATCCGGACGGACCAACTACGCGGGCCGCGGCGTTGCAGGAGTCGATGTGCCGAAGGGGGATTCAGTGGTCGTTGTCGGTGGGGCTAGCACCTGGCACGCGTATCATGCATCAGCCAATTAGTTTGCCTCTCCGCATCTCTGCCGATGCCCGGGTTGGCATCTGGCTGGAGCAAGCCAAATCTGTTTGGACTCTTTTTCTCCTATGTTCCGCTTGCGTAATCACCGATGGCAGTTGGAAGGCGTGGTCGAGAGTCAATTCATCGCAATCCCCGGCGATTTCATGCCGTCAACGAGGTCCTCCTGGTACATACTTAAGCCACACTAACCGGGCCCGCCGCGTGTCGCCACCGTCCGCCCCGTTTCAGAGCTCTTCCGGATCATGTCCATTAGCTTCGCAAATCGGAGCCCGACTTCTGCCGGGCAGGGATTCTCCATCATTCCGGCTCGTACTTTCAGGAACTGCTCCCACGGCCCGCGCGATGCGCGATAAGGCACGTCGACGTAATCCGGGGAACCGGCCCGTTTC
>CAZTAB010000550.1:0-4564 GCA_964611475.1 uncultured Verrucomicrobiota bacterium
CGACATGGTGATTCTTCCCGCGATGCAGGGACCACGGTCTATGGTCGGTGGTGGCGGGGCGGAGATCGTGACGTCGTTTGACGCGGGATCCGGTGAACCCGCGTGGACGCTCCGGATGCCCCGGCTCATCGTGAGCGAACAGGACGACGTGCTCGCCGCGGAGATTCGAAGGCACTCCGAGGAGAAGAGCTTTGAGTCGGTTTGTCTATGGTACGTGGCGATGACTCGGGCACGAAAGGCTATGTACATGATTATCGATCGGCCGAAGCCGGGCTCGAAGGCATATCCACCGGCCGCCTTTATTCTTGAACAGCTGGAGCCGGGCGGGGGCTGGGCGGGGGAGGTGCCGACTGCATTCGGAGGCCGGCCGGTGCACTGTCACTATGCGGTGGGCGCGTGGGAATGGTACCGCTCGGAACCGGAGCGGGAGGAGACCGTTGCCAGCGCGGAGGATCCGGAAAACAAACGGCCTCCGCCGTGCGGATCGAAGGCCCTTTCCGGGCATGCGGTGACAGATCACGCGAGCCGTGGCAATCCGTTCGCGGATGAGTCGGCGGAGAGCCGGGCATTCGGCTCCGCGATTCATGAGCTCTTTGAGCGGGTTGACTGGCTTCCCGGTTCCGGCCCGGCGGCAGTGGCCGAGGCATGGATGGATTCCGCGTCCCAGGCAGAAGATTTTTGTGCCGCCGCCGCGGAGCACTTTCGCAATGCATGTGAGGCAGAACAGGTGGGAACGCTTATGGCCCGGCCGCCGGGCCCGGTTCGATTGTGGCGCGAGAGGCCGTTTCGCGTAATCCTGGACGGGGCCTTGCTGTCGGGCCGGTTCGACCGGGTGGTGGTGGAACTGGATGAAGAGGGGGCTCCCCGGCACGCCACAGTCGTCGACTTCAAGACTGATGGGACTTCTGGTGCGGACACACTTGGCGCCGCGGCCGAGCCCCACCGCGCACAGATGGAGTTCTATCGCCGCGCGCTGTCCCGGCTCCTCGCACTCGCAGAATCGGAGATCGAATGCAGGGTCGTCTTCACGTCCGCGGGTGAGGTCGTCGCATTGTAGGACACGAGCCTCGCCTGGCTGTGGACAAGGCGCGGGCCTGTGCCATATTTGAAACGCCGGGCAGCATGCTCTGTAATGTTTTTCCTGCCCGGCGCGGATCCACTTTTCCGTTTTCCCTTTTGAATTTGGGGAAATGTTTTCCCTGCCTTGACTTGGCGCAGGCCATCCATGAGAGTCATGCGCTCATGATTCGAGCCAAGGTCATAGGTGCCGGCGGGTACGGTGGAGTGGGGATTACGGAATTGCTTTTGCAGCATCCGGAGGTGGACCTTGTCTGTCTCGTGGCAAAGAACGATGTAGGCGTGAAGATGAGCGAATTGTATCCGCACCTGAGCGGGTACTGCGACCTGCCGATTCTTGCTCCCGATGACCCGGGCGCTGTCGTGCCTGTGGACATCACGATCTTCGCGACGCCGGACGGTGTAGCGATGTCGTCGTCATCGGAAATTGCCGCCCAGAAGGGGAGGTTCATCGACTTCAGCGGAGATTTTCGATTTCCCTCTGCATCCTGCTACAAGGAGTATGCGGCCCGGATCGGGCGGGATCCTGAGCACCGGGCGCCGGAGCTTCTTTCCCGGACCGTGTATGGCCTCCCGGAGTTGCGGCGGGAGGAGATCGGCGGGAAGACGGCGATCGTGGGGAACGCCGGTTGTTTTGCCGTGAGCTGCATTTTGGGGCTTGCGCCGGCTGTGAAATACAAGCTGGTCGACCCGGACACGATCATCTGTGACTGCAAGTCCGGGGTCTCTGGGGCGGGGAAGAAACCTGGAAAGACGTTTCATTATCCTGCGCGCTACGAGCAGATCAATGCCTATCGCTTTGCGGGTCACCAGCACGTGGTGGAGATCGAGCAGGAGTTGAGCACCCTGGCGGGCTCGGACATCGCGATCACGTTCACGCCTCAGGTGATTCCCTCGTGCCGTGGCATTCTTTCCACATTGTATGGCCAGTTGGGGGAGGGCGTCACGTTGGCGAAGGTGATGGATGCCTACGAGGTCTTTCACAAGGATAATCACTTTGTCCGCATTTTCAATCGTGAGACGGCGATCGGTACGATGCATGTGCGGGGTTCCAACTACTGCTTTCTCACGGTCGACGTCGACGAGCGAACCAGCCGGCTGCGGGTCGTCTCCCATATCGACAACCTGGTGAAAGGCCAGTCCGGAAACGCCGTCCAGAACATGAACCTGATGTTCGGTCTGGATGAGGCGGTTGGGCTGGATCGACCAGGGATGTACCCGTAACGACCGGTGAAGTATCCGTGTGGGCGGCTTTACGAATCCCGTGAAACAATGAACCTCGCGATTGCCGCGAGAGGACCGGGATCGCCGGAAAGTTCTTCCAGTGCCTGGACTGCGTGGTCGACCCGTTCATTTGCCATGTCCCGGGCCCGTGACAGGCCGTGGATTCGAACGTAGGTGTTTTTGTCACGTTTCTCGTCGCTTCCGACTGGTTTCCCCAGCGTCTCCTTGTTGCTGGTGACGTTGAGGACGTCATCTGCGATCTGGAATGCGAGCCCGATGTCCGCTCCGTACCGGGTCAATGCATTGAGCTCGTGGGGTTTTCCGCCTGCGGCGATGCAGCCGATCCGCGCGGCGCCTCGGATCAGCATGGCGGTTTTGTGATGGTGGATGAATTGAAGGTCGTCTTCACCGAGGGTCGCGCCCTCGCCGGCCAGGTCTTCCACCTGGCCGGCGATTACACCGCGGCTGCCGCTGGCCTGCGCCAGTTCCAGGACCAACTGGGTCGGGAGGTACGGCTTGGGCGCCGGCGTTTGGCCGATCCACTCGAAGGCCAGCGTGAGAAGCGCGTCGCCGGCGAGCACGGCATTGGCTTCCCCGAACTTGATATGGGAGGTGGGGTTTCCCCGTCGCAGGTCATCGTTGTCCATGCAGGGCAGATCGTCGTGAATCAGCGTGTAGGTATGAAGAACCTCCAGTGCACAGGCGCTGTGCATGACATCCTGCATGCTGCCGCCTACCGCTTCTGCGGCCGCGATGCAGAGCGTCGGGCGGATGCGTTTGCCGCCCCCCAGGGACGAATATCGCATGGCCTCGTGAAGAATGGAGGGTCGTTCCCGGGCCGGCGGCAGATGCCGGCCGAGGTATTGATCCACCAGGTCGCGCCGTTCGTGTAGGTATGTCGTCAATTCGATAATGAGCCTAGAGTGTAGAATGTGGCGCAAAGAGCGAAGAAGAATATTTGGCTCCGGGGAAATTCAGCTTTCCCAACATGGGCTGGTAAGCCACATTTGGGCCTGTCATGAAGCGGTTCATCGTCACATCGGCCGTAGGCAGGGACCGGCCCGGGTTCGTAAACCTGATTACCAGCAGGATTCACGAATTGGGCGGAAATGTGGAACTCCAGCGGGCTACAAGAATGGCGGAAGAGTTTGCGGCTATCGTTCTTTTTTCCATCGAGGGGGACGAGATGGAACTGGCTGCTGCCGTGGACGCCATGCGGAAGCTTCCGGCCGAAGACATGCTGGTATATGCCCGGCCGGTCGTAGGGCAAACCCAGACCGCCGCGTCGCCGGGCACGTCCGCGACGTTGAGCGCATTCGGCGCCGATCAGCCGGGAATCATCGACGAGGTGACACTTCTCCTTTTCAAGCGCTGGATCAATATCGAATCGATGAACTATGACGTCGACAGTGCGCCCATGTCGGGGCAGGACCTGTTTCGCCTGGAGGCCACTCTTTCGATTCCGGAGGAGATTGACGCGGAGGAGTTGCGCGCTGAGCTTCGCGAGCTCGAGCAGTCGCTGAATTTCGACATCCTGTTCCGCCACCCGGCCGGATAGCGAGCCCGCTGCCCCCGGGTTGGAGATCGCAGGCCGGAACCGGGCCCGGCATAAGGATGAGGGGCTGGGGCGGGGTGGAATGGTTCCTTTTTTCGCACCCCGTGAGTCTGCCGGATTCCGTTTTACCAGTCCGAGGCTTGAATCTGGCTTTTTTCCTTCCAGCCCGTGTGGCCGTCGACGAAGACGATGTCGGCCCCCTTCTTGTGCCGGTCGGCGACCTTGGATCGATTTGAATTGTCGACGTAGGCCGGGCGGTCATCCGTCACGTCGATCAGCAGTATCGTGGTGACGGGGTTTGCAATCGTGTTTACGCGGATCGAGCGGTTGTTGAGATTACCGTTGCACCCGTATGAGCTCAATACGTCGGCGTTGCCGGGAAGTTTTTTTTCCGAAGGGCAGAGGAGGATTGGATTGCAGACACCAGGGCCGCCGCGGGATGCTGGCTGCCAGGCAAGATGCTTGGGCGGTTTCCCGGCCACGCAAAACCGAGCCGCCACCATGTGGACCCAGTTGCTGTTCGCCGGGTGGATGGCCTGGGGGAACCGGTCGTCGTTGCTCTCGGCGTGAAGTTGAAACCCGGTTCCAAGTTGCTTCAGGTTGTTCATGCAGGTCGTTTGCTTGGCGTTTTCCTTGGCGGAGCGAACGGCGGTGACGAGAAGGGTCGTCAGCCCGAAGATTATCAGGATGACGATCAGCAGCTCGTTT
>CAZTAB010000551.1:0-4150 GCA_964611475.1 uncultured Verrucomicrobiota bacterium
TTGTCTATGGTGTCGTTGGCCATCAGCCGTGCTGCGTCCCTTCGCCACTCGATTCACCGTGGTGCCCATCTCCGCCGTCGCCGGCCACTGGGTTCGGATTCCGAACCTTTGCATGATACGTCGTGCGGGGCCGTGTGTTCAATTCCGCCAACACCCCGTAGTTCAAGCCGCTCTTTCGTGCCTCGGTAATGCGGCTCCCTGAATCGTTCATGTTACCGAACACGATCGCCTGCGTCGGGCAGACCTGTTGGCATGCGGTCACGATTTCACCGTCCGCAATAGCGCGATTCCCTTCCCGCTTCGCCTGGACACGTGTCCGGTTAATGCGCTGCACGCAATAGGTGCATTTTTCCATCACGCCGCGATACCGCACTGTGACATCCGGATTGCGAACCGCCTTGCGCCAGTCCTCGTCGTGGTCGGCATACTTGAAGAAGTTAAAACGGCGGACCTTGTACGGGCAATTGTTGCTGCAATACCGCGTCCCGACGCAGCGGTTGTAGACCATCTGGTTGAGACCTTCCGCGCTATGCATGGTCGCCCCGACGGGGCAAACCGTCTCGCAGGGGGCATCCTCGCACTGCATGCAGGGGATGGGCTGGTTGTGAATTTTCGGACTCTCCGCGTCCCCTTCGAAATACTTGTCCACCCGGATCCAGTGCATTTCGCGAGCGGCCAGCACCTGGTCCTTGCCAACTACCGGGATGTTGTTTTCCGCCTGGCAGGCGATCGTGCAGGCATTGCAGCCGATGCACTTCGAGAGGTCGATCGCCATCGCCCACGAGTTATCGGTTCCACTAGGACTGTAGTCGTATTTCTGGTGGTAGAGCGTCATGTCTTCAGCGGGCTCATGGGCAACGCCATGGACAAACGAGGGGTGATCAGGATGACTCTGATATTCCTTGAGGGTCCCCCAGCGGATATGGTGCCGCCCCTTCACGTTGTCCCACTCCTGGACGGTAGGATGATGCTGGGTCGAGGCCAGCAGGTGGATCCGGCCCGTGCGCTCCGCACTCACGCTCGCCTGGGTCCAGGAGGCATCGGTGGTCCGCAGCACGTTAACGTCCATGCCGACCGGGTTCCCATCTTCCGCGGCAACCTGACCGCCGTGTTCACGTCCATATCCCAGCGTCACGGTAATTGATTCCGGCGCATGGCCCGGCGCCACGAGGACAGGCAGATCGACGGATCGCTCGCCCTTGCTGATTTTGATGGTCGGGGCCTTCTCGATCGAGCGGGCACCACGTTCCGTGTTGATGCCAAGCTTGTCGGCGGTGGCCTTACTCATGAGGGCCGCGTTGTCCCAGGTCAACGACGTGATGGGGCGCGGCAACTCCTGCAGCCACCCGTTGTTCGCAAAGCGTCCGTCGTAGGCGGCGGGGTCGGCTCGAAAATTGAGCTCAAGGCCCCCTTCCTGTTCCGACGGGGCTGGCAGGTCACCCACCAGGGAGGCGCGACTGGCCGGGGAGGCCGTATCCGCGATCACGCCGTCATGTAGCGCACGCCGCCACGCCTTTTCGTCCTCGGTCAACAGACCCTGCCCCTTCCAATAATCCTGCACCACATCCACCGCCCTCTTGCCGGCCTTTCCTTCCAGCGCCGCGAGCAGTTGATGGATCGACTGGCCGCCGTATATCGGCTCGATCAGCGGCTGAACCACGGACGCGGTGCCATCGTAGGCACGCGCATCGCTCCAGCCTTCGAGATAGTGCGCTTCCGGAATGTGCCAGTGGCAATGTCGAGCAGTCTCATCGAAGTAGAGTCCAAGATGAACCAGGTTCGGCACGCCGGACATCGCCTCAAGAAACCCCAAATCCGATGGTGCTTCGTAGACGGGATTGACCCCAAGCATCACAAGCATTTGCACCTCGCCCGCCCTCAGGGCCAGAGTCAGCGCCTTGATCGATTCCGTATGGCTCTCTGCACGAACGGCCACGGGCTGAATATGCCGGATCGTCTTTCCGTGGTTGCCCAAAGCATCGTTGATTGCGTGGGCCAGCGCATGAACGCCCGGCTGCTGCCCCTCCCCGGCCACCACGATACTGCCGCCTTTGGCAGCCTTGAGGTCGTGGACCACCGCCTGAAGGAAGTCATCCAGACCCTCGACGGTATCCTCGCCCTCGACCTTCACGCCAACGCCCCGGGCCACGGCGCGCGCCACCGACTCGATGTCACTTGCCCGGACCGGCACCCGGTGATCGGCCGAAGACCCGGTGACGGAAGGATTCGACTCGGCAACGTAAATCCGGTTCATCCGAGCCGGTTCGGCCGGACTCCGGCGAGCACCCACGTCACGCGCCGCACGCACAAATGAGGGGCCGGAAACAAGGAAGTCGGCATCGAGCGAAAGGATAACGGAAGCCTTCGAATAATCGCACACCGTGTCGACGTACCGCCCAAAGGCAAGCTTTGCGCCCTCCATCGCATTATCACGGTTCAACGACTCGTATTGGTGCCAGGTTGCCCGCGGGAACCGCTTTAGGATCGCTTCGAGTTGCGCGCCAGCAGTAGGTGAAGTCACATTGCCCGTGAGAATCCGGATGCCGGCGCCCTGTCGCCCATCTTCATCCGCGAGCAATCCCTCCAGGTCCGCAAGGAACCGCTGCCATGTACTCGGCCGGCCCAACTTGCGTGGCGTGTTGGACCGATCCGGATCGTACAGACCCAAGACGGAGGCTTGGGCAAACGTTTCCGTGGATCCAAGGCTCGCTGGATGGTGAGGATTTCCCTCGACCTTGGTCGGTCGCCCCAGATGGCTCTCCACCAGGACGCCCTCCGCGTATCCTCCCAGGCAGAAGGCCGACGCGAAGAAAAGCGGGTGGCCCGGGACCGCCTCCTCCGGCGGCTTTACATAGGGAACGATCAGTTCGCTCGGCTGGCGCGTGCAGGCCGTCAGTCCGCCCAGAGCCATCGATGCGCCCATCACCTTGATAAAAGCACGGCGGCTAACGTCGTCCCAACCACTCGTCACGGGAGGGAACGCCGCCTCGCCCGGTTCACGGGAATCCGCCGAATCGTTTAACTCACCAAGATTTCTCCAGAAAAACTGGCCCCCGTCCTGCACGCCGTTTGCGGCAGGAATCGGATTCGTCTCGGCCAGTGCGTCCCGTCGGTTTTCCTGTTTTGATTTCATCGGTGGCAAATCCAACAATCCGTGAGACGTTGATTCCGTTGATCAACACCATAGGCTTCTACGAGTTCGGGGCCGTTCGCGGCCTGGCTCATGCCGTCAGGCCACTCCCAGGTCATGTTCGTAACCTCCTCTCGAGGCCGGATGAACTGTTCCGGGTTGCGGTGGCATTCCAGACACCACTTCATAAACAAGGGATGCTCACGCCAGACCAGCGGCATGTTGTCAACGCGGCCATGGCAGGTAACACAGGCGATTCCACGGCTCACATGGATGCTGTGATCAAAATAGACAAAGTCCGGCAGGTCGTGAACCCGCACCCACTCCAGAGATTCACCCGTCCGCCAACTCTCTCGTACAGGCTCCAGCATCGGCGCCTCGGTCCAGATCTGATTGTGGCAGTTCATACAGATTCGGGTAGGGGGAATGTTCGCAAAACTCGATTCCTCCACCGTGGTGTGACAGTACCTGCAATCAATGCCGAGACTCGTGTGATGCTTGTGGCTGAAAGGCACCGGCTGCGAGCGCGGCAGCTCCGTGTACCGGACATACGGAGAGCGGTGTATCGCGTCCAATACACACAATCCGCCAGCGGCAAGAAAGACAAGAACGACCAAACTGAACTTGGCTAAGGTATTGGCACTCGGCCCAAAGACCTGTGTCATGCCCACTCCCTGAACTTCACCGAATATATCACCGATTTAACTTATGGGACGCCATCGGTGAGGTGGGCCGACACCGGCCGAACAACGACCCGAACTTGAAAAACTGGGGGACTATATAAGGCAACGGATTCCCGATATCAATACACTTAGATTTTTTTTTTTGCCACCCCTTCGCGCCAGCCTGCAGACCTCGGGCGAAGATGATTGTCGAAGTCTTCGCACAGGGCGTCTATCCCTGCAGGGCCGCCCCCCATCCTTACTCCTGCGGTCCCATTGGAGAGCCAGCCCGCATCCCAGGAGTTCCGGCCTCCATCCGGACGCAAGGCGCACTCGGAACCAACCACCTGGCCGCTGC
>CAZTAB010000552.1:0-11226 GCA_964611475.1 uncultured Verrucomicrobiota bacterium
ACCCGCGTGTTGGGCCGGATGCCAAAAAGCTTCTTGAATGGCATCGCAAAGAACAGCCGTCGGGGCGCAAGGAACCGCACACCCGCTGACGCAAGATATTGGTCCCGGATTCGTTGGCCGGGAAACAAACCGAAAGAAACCCTTGTAACCGTCCCGCTCATTTCCGCGCCACTCATCAGGTTATAGTACACCTCATTGGTGGCGATGTAGGTCAACGTCGCACTCGTCCCGAGCGACGATCCCGGGGAAGAAGGGAGTCCGGCAGCGAGTTCCTTCGCGGCCAGGCGCCAAGCCCGACTTCCTATCGAATCCTGCAAAGCAAGCTGGATTCCATTTTCCCTGGCGTCCAGTTCCTGGCCCAGTGCCTCAACAAGGCGCGGGTCGGGCCATTGATGCATTTCTTCGCCCAGCTCCAGGGCCACATTTGCGAGCAGAGTGCTTTGGATGTCCATCATGATGTTTTCGATCGGTGGGCCCGGAAGAACGGGAGCCAAAAATCGCGTCTTCAAGCGGACCCTGCCACCTCGACATGCGAGGAAGTATCCGTGCGGATAGGGAGGAACCCAAATCTCGAAGCTGCCGTCGGGATTCACCACGCCGGACACCTGCTCACCCAGGGGGAAACCTGGATCCTCATTGGTTCCAGAGCACAGACCGAATCCGGACTGCGCTCCGGGTGGCGGCGGTACCGGCACGGCAACAATCTCAAGGAGCCGGTCCAACGAAAGGGTCATAGGGTCAACGACCTCATAGTTGAAGTCTCGCGGAGCGGCCTGGGAATGCCCCATGAGGGCATGCATATGGTTCGTGCTACGCATCATCTGGTGGTAGAGATTCCGTGGATGCAGCAGGGGGAGAAGGACCCGCCCCCTCAACGCGACAGCTTCGATCCCCACCTGCTCGGCCCTGTACCACCCCTCGCGCGGAACAGGCACTGTGTCGTCCTGCCAGCTGAAGACACATGGATCATTGAAATCGCCGGCTGTCAACAAGGACGAACGGTCGACCCAGGTCTCGGAATCCGGAGAGAATTGAACCCGATAGGAATGAAAGTCAGGCGTGTCCCATTCGATGGGCGGTAATGACCCGGGGACCGTGTTGGAAAAGACCAGCTCGAACACGGTGTCTCCCGCCGGGGAAGGAGAAAGGTCGGCGAATGCGGTGGCCGGGAAAAAGAAACAAACCGGCAACCACCGGAACAAGAAACAGACCCTGGACCTGAGCTTCACACCCATCCTTGAATTATAGGCGAATGCAAAAGGGTCTCAACGTAAATTTGCCCGGTCTGGCTGCCGGACGGTTTCTCGCGGGGACCGCGTTCAATCCGGTTGAACCCTCTGCCTCTCTTGCAGGGAGACCAGGACGGGGCGCCGGCTCTCACGCAGGCACTTCAGCGTGACCACAACCCATTCCATGAGGTTCCCCGGCGAGTTCCGCTACATCGCAGGTTGTGAACGAACGAACTCGCCAAGCTCAACCACCCGACGTTCCTTCACCGCGCGCTCTGCAGCCAGCCCGACCACGGTGCTCCACCACCCTGCCTCAACATCGACAACCGGGCGACTCCCGTTGCAAATCGCGTCGGCAAACGCGACATGCTCGAAATAGACGGATCCATCATGCCCCGAATCGCGGATGTCGCCAGGAACGTCGAACTCCTCCAGCTCCTCTCTTTCTTCACCCCGGCGAAAGATCTGAAGTCGTCCCTTTCCACCGGTGCTGGAGACCATCCACCCCTCGGTTCCGATCACGCCAAGCTCCAGCGTCGCAAGGCCCGTGCAGCACATACAGTCCATCTGTGTGGCGACCGCCCCGCCTTCGAATTGAATGATCGCCTGCGCGTTGTCGAGAACATCCGGCCGTATGCCGAAGTGCTCTTCTCCATAGACCAAGTCACAGCAACCGAACCCGGCCACGCGAACCGGCCGTGCATCGGCGGACCAGTTAAACAGGTCAAAATGGTGACAATTCTTCTCCATGAACGTCCCTCCACTCCGGGACTGCTGGGTAATCCAATTTTCGACCTTGAACATCCACGGGCCGCGGAACTCCTTGCACCAGAGTTGACGAACCACTCCGATGCGGCCTTCCTCAATCAATTCACGCATCCGGATATGGATGGGCGCATGGCGAAGTTCGAGGCCAATCTGCAACACCCGGCCCGAGCACTTCGCGGCATCAACAATCCGATTGCATCCCTCCAGCGTCGAGGCAACCGGCTTTTCAGCGAGCACATGCACGCCGGCGGCGAGGGCATCGCAAACGATATCCGCGTGTGTATCGTTCGGCGTGGCGACAATGACCGCATCCAGCGATTCGCTTTCGAGCAAGTCGCAGTGGTTGTCGTAGAAAGGCACGGCGCCGCGAAACTCGAGCGCCGAGAGCCGGCTGCCCGGGGAGGTATCCGCTCCCGCGACGAGCTCGACCTCCTGGACAAGGTCGATGCACCGCATATGGTGTTGCCCCATGGCACCGGTCCCGATGATTCCATAGCGCAACTTTGCCACGGCCGCATGCTACGAGATTCTCGGAGGGCGCTGCAGGCAGGACAGGGCCCCGGGGCCGACTCAAGGCAGCAACCACACAGTGGCGCAACCCTCCGGGAGTTCCAATCCGGCCGGGACACGCCCCGCAGCCAACCCCGCGGAACCTGACTACTTCCCCGAAATTGGAGATGGTCAACAAAACTTAGCCCCTGTACAAAGAAAACATGAGTGCCCATCAAGACGCCATTCAGCCGACTCTCACCCGGGAAGAATTTGACGATCGATTCATCACACTGCACAGGCAGCTCTGGTCTACGCCGGAATTCCGGTTCGATGATGTGACGAGGCATGTGTTCCGGCCGCCGGAGGGGTTCTTCCAGGCGGACCACTCGTTCCTGCATGATGGGAAAAACTGGCACCTCTACTACATCACCGGCGACCTGAAAATGATCGAGGAGTGGTCTGAACTCGTGGTCGCCGGACGCCACGAAGAGGCGGGAAAACTGAAAATGGAGGCCGGCAACGGACACGCCGTCGGCAGGTCCCTGGGCAAACTCTCCTTTGTTGAGAACGTCCTGTTCGAATCCCAGGGAGACTTTGACGCGGCCAGCTGCGGAGTGTGCAGCCTGTTCAAATTCGACAATAAGTACGGGATGCTCTACGACGTGAGGGGGAACGAAGGGGAACTCCTGAGCCTCGCATGGTCGGACGACCTCCATTCCTGGTCGCAGGGAAAATCCAACCCCGTAATCCGAAAACCTCCGTACGCCCACCCTCGGGGAGCACTCAAGGACCCGCATGTCATGGAATGGAATGGCGTGTACCTGATCTACCTCGTGGCCTGGACGAAAAATGGCCACGTCGGCGTCTGCCTTTATTCCACCCATGACTGGGAAAATTTTCACGACCACGGGATGGTATTCACCACACCGCCCGCCATGCGCGGAACCTTCGGGCTTGAATCTCCGCAGGTCATTCACCGGGACGGCCTCTGGCACCTCTTCTACACGTGGGGCCCGGGACTCTTTCATTCCGTTTCCCCCTCGCCCACCGGATTCCATGCATCAGAAGATGAAAGCAACCACAGGAAAGTGATGCGCGGCCCGTACCTCATCGGCCCCTTCCACGCCACCGAACTGGTTACGGACGGCGACAACTCGTGGCTGACCACCGACCGCAAGGAGGAGACAAGGAGACTCAACCGGGAGGCTGGCCGCATGTATCCGCGCGGATCCTACGCGGACGAAAAGACGCTGGAAGAAGGGATCTACCTGTCATCCGTGACGTGGGACGGAGACCGGCCGGTACTCAACAAACCGGAAGAGGGGGAATGAGATCCACTCGCATCTTTTACAACCTCCTCGCTGCCTGGCCCATGCCTCAGATTTGACAGCCCCACCGACCATGGGGAAACGGCGATTCCAACCATGCACGAATCGGGGCTTCCCCATCGGGAGCGGACCAGGTCCGGGAAATGCATGCAGAGGAGGTGTCTTCCGGAAATATCGCCAGGAAGGCCACCCCGATGGCCTCTCCGCGCCGGGAAATCAGCGCGCACGGGCAGCTCACCCGCGTCAGGGCTTTTGCCAGCAGTTGGCGCGCATCAGTTACCAGCTGGGTCGCTGTGATGCCGCAGCGGAACAATCCTCTGGAATGAGGATGGCGCCCTCTGTATTGTTCAGGGCTTCCTCAAACAACAGGAGAGATTAGATGAGCACTGGAATATACGAAGCAACACTCGAGTCCCTGCGAACCTACGCGGTTCCGGAATGGTACAAGGACGCAAAATTCGGAATTTACACGCACTGGGGCCCGTACGCCGTGCCAGGGTTCTCCAACGAGTGGTATCCGTGCCAAATGTACGACCGGGAGAACGAGGCTTTCCAGCACCACATCGACGCCTGGGGTTCCCAGAAAGAATTTGGATACAAGGACTTCATTCCAATGTTCACCGCGGAAAAGTTCGATGCGGAGCAGTGGGCCGACCTTTTCAAGCGTGCAGGGGCCCGTTTCGCGGGGCCGGTGGCGGAACACCACGACGGCTTCCCAATGTACGACTGCTCATTCACGGAGTGGAACAGCGTGAAGATGGGCCCGAAGCGGGACCCCACGGCGGAACAGAAAAAGGCGTTCGAGGCGGCCGGGATGCATTTCATCGTGACCTCGCATCGGGCGCAAAATGCACGTCATTTCCGGTTTGAAGAGGACTTCGACACGGTGGATCCGGCCAACCAGGGGCTCTACTGGAAACCCTACGCCAATGCAAAAGATCCGGTGGACGATGAATTCATCGCCGATTGGCTCGAAAGGACCAAGGAGCTGATTGACAAGTACCTGCCGGATATTCTTTGGTTCGATTTCGGCTGGCACCGGGAGGAGTTCACCCCCCGCCGCCTCGAGCTCGTTGCCTACTACTACAACCGGGCCCGGGAATGGGGGAAAGAGGTCGTCATGAACTACAAGGATCACCTGTTCGACGGTGCCGCGGTCTACAACATCGAGCGGGGCAAACTCTCCGGCATCCGGGAGGAGTACTGGCAGACGGATACAGCCGTAGGAAAGAAGGCATGGGGATACATAGAGAATGAGGAGTTCAAGTCGGCGACCCGGCTGGTCCACGACCTCATAGATATCGTCAGCAAAAACGGTAACGTCCTCCTCAGCTTCGGTCCGCGACCGGACGGGAGCATCCCCGAGGAAGTGCAGGGACTGCTTCTTTCCCAGGGAAAATGGCTGGAGGTGAACGGCGAGGCGATCTATGGGACCCGGCACTGGGAAAAGTTCGGCGAAGGCCCGACATCCGTCGATGGCGGACATTTCTCTGAAAAAACGGACAAGCCCTTCACGAACAAGGACTACCGGTTCACCGTACGGTACGCCGCGGGCTCGTCGACACGACTTGAGGCACTCTATGCCATCGCCATGGGCTGGCCAGGTCACCGCGCCAACGTCAAATCGCTTGCGACCGGCTGCGGAATCAAGGCCGAGCAAATCCGCCGGATCACGCTCTTGGGAGCAAATGGAGATCTACCCTGGGACCAGGATCACGAAGGCCTGCATGTGACGCTCCCGCCAAATCGGCCCTGCGAACACGCGTATGCGTTGAAGCTCTCACTGGGGAACTAGCCCGGGTCGGGACGACCTGCGGCACGCCGCCGGGATTGTGTCCGATCGTGTACAGAACGGCGGGCGAGCTTCATCCAGGAACTCGACATCATCGTCGGCCAGAACGCTCATCGCGAAAATCCAGGAGGATCATCCGGTGACCGAGAGGGCGCGCGCCCGTCGCAGCCAGTCGCCGGCAGGATGCAAAGCATCATGCGCGAAACCCGGGGAAATGGGCGACGGAGATTCGGGCAATCGATCGACACGGGCAGGGATGGGCCCGGAAGCCCGGCTCATGATTCAAGGCGCAGCTGACCGGTTAAACATCCCAGCAATGGTTTGACAGGTGTTCCCCTTGGAATAGAATAGCGGGACATGAAATTCCAGGGTGTTCAAGGGAAAAAGTGATGAAGGACAACGTTGCACAAATCGGAATCGTGGGGTGTGGAAACATCAGCGGTCATTACATGGAGAACATGCCCGGGTTCCCCAACCTCAAGGTGGTGGCCTGCGCGGACATTGACGCCGTCAAGGCGGCGGAACTGGGTGACAAATTTGACCTGCGAGTTCTCCCGGTGGACGAGTTGGTCGCCCACGACGACATCGACGCAGTCCTCAACCTTACGATCCCCTCGGCACATGCCGAGATCGCCATTCAGGCATTGCAGAACGGGAAGCATGTATACAACGAAAAACCTCTGGGCACCACGCGGGAGCAAGGAAGAGCCATCCTGCAGTGCGCGGCGGAGAATGGCGTGCGCGTCGGGTGTGCCCCGGATACGTTTCTGGGTGCAGGGCAGCAAACGTGCCGGATGCTGGTGGATGACGGAACCGTGGGGAAGCCCTTCACGGCCACGGCGTCCATGATGAGCCCCGGCCCTGTCTGGCACCGGAATCCGGATTTCTTTTTCCGCCCCGGGGGCGGACCGCTGTTCGATATGGGGCCGTACTACCTCACAACCCTCGTCAACATGCTTGGACCGGCCCAACGCGTCGTGGGCTTCCCCACCCGCGGATTCGACGAACGGGTACGCTCCACAGGACCCAACGCTGGCGCAAAAATCCCTGTCGAACTCGACACCACGATCATGGGGGTAATCGAATTCGTGTCCGGACCCATCGTCACCTTCCAGGGAAGCTTCGACCTGGTCGGAGCCCACAACCTGCCGAGAATTGAACTGCATGGCACGGAAGGGTCGCTTTCCATTCCCGACCCGAATAACTTCGACGGGTCGGTTCGGTTCCATGCCGCGGGCGGGGATGGGTGGAAGGATATGGACCTCGTCAACGGCCAGACCACCGCGGGTCGCGGTCTCGGACTGTCGGACATGATCCGCGCAATCGGGGAAGACCGCCCGCATCGCGCAAGTGGAGAGCTGGCCTTCCACGTGCTCGACATCATGGAGGCATTTTACGCTGCATCCGAAGAGGGGCGGGCGATCGAACTGGAATCGACCTGTGTACGGCCCACGGTGATGGGATAACCTCTCGGCTCGCCTCGGCTCCGGGAAAGCGCCGCAGCAACCTGACGTTGTCCGCTTCCACTCTGTCGGCACTCATTTACCAGGCAGAATGGATGGGGCCTTGGCACAGGCGTACCCATTCCCCTCGAAGATCCAAGGTCGCCGCAAGCCGCATGTTCCGGACTGGGATCCCGACTGCAGCACGATGCGTCAGCCTTCCTCCCTGAATCGGGTTGAATTCGCGCAGACTGGGTACATCCGGCGCCAACCTTGCCTTGGAACACACGGGATTCGGCTCAAACAAGTGATGGCATGTCGAATGTGCCATTGTGCTGCACGATGGCCCCATCTTTTCGGGAATCCAGAATCCCGCACCCACCAGAAGGACGACGAGCACCGATCCAGAACGTCCCCGAAGGCAACGAAGCCCTCCCGTCGATTCCCGTCCCGTCACGGTCGGGTTACGATCACCGGAGCAAACCAGTCCACGACGGAATCGCGAGCCTCGCCTTCCGAGGCAAATTCAATCAATGCGTATTGCCCGGAAAATGGGGACAGGTCCACATCGAATGGTTGAATCCTGTATGGAGGATCGCCAGGATCGATGCGAAGAACTTCCCTCCCGTTGATCCGAACAACGCCATGGCCACGAGTCTTGACCGAGACCTGGCGATGTCCGTAGGCCCCCTGCAGGTTGATGCGACCGGCGTCAGGAAACCGGCCCACGATCTGGCCAGTGCCGCCTACGTGCGAATAGAATCCGTCCCCCGACTCCTCTTGCAACACCGGCCCGTCCGCCGGATACCCCATGAGCGCATGGCGACCGAAGTACCAGCTCCGCTGGAGCGCCGGCGCTTCCCAGGGCAATTCGACGCACGGTCCGGATAATTCCACGTCAATCCGCCGTACCCCCAACAGCAGCGCCGGGTTCTCGGTTCCGGCCGCCACGGTTGCGCTCGCAGTACGCGTGTTTCGATCCACTTCGATCGCCTCCCCGTTCAAGTGGAGATCGTAGCCAGCATCGGGAACAGCCATCCGGATTATGCCATTTCCAGTGAAGCAAAGGCGATAGTAGGACTCATCGCGGCCGATGTCCTGGTGCCGGATCCGCCATTCCGTTTCTTTCCACCAGGCGAAGTCCTCCGGAACAGCCGTGAGATGAAACCGTTCGGGGTCCAGTACGCCATCAGGTTCCAGCACATATGTTTTCCCGGGGTCAAGCCCGATAATCCGATCTCCCCGGTAAGCCATGGGCTCATAGGAGGAGAGCACCGAATCCTCCCATTCCCGGACGATCCCGGGTCCGCCCCAGGTCTTAATGCCTCCGACACGTGTTCCCACCCAGATCGGATCCTCGCGGGGAGGATACACGACCAGACCGCGCCGGTCGGGATGCTTCTCAAACCAGGCAGTAACGCCCCGTCGCCCACGATAACCAAATAGCTTCTCACCCTCTTCGGGTGTCGAATCGACCACCGGATACACCCCCCCCGCCGTCTCGGGCATGTACCGGATAAATCGCTTACGAGGCAGGCGGACATCGGGAACCAGGTCATACTGCTGAAATGCCGCTGCGATCTGAGTCCACGACTCGTCAATCGCCGACGGCCAGAAGAAGCCGAAAGACTGGTTCGAATCCATCTGCTGCTCGGCCGTGGGAGCGATCATCTTGGATTCAGGCAGGATGTTGATGAACCGATGAAAGATGTACCCACCTAACGGATGCCCGGTTCCCATCTGGGAGAGAGAAAAACTGGCGTACCGCGTGCACATGGGGTTGAACTGCTCCGTCTCCACCGCCACCCCGGGGTAGGTCTCGAGCGTCTCCTTGATCAGAAGGATGAGCCCCATGCTCGTATCGACGCCATCCACCACCGCCTTGCCTCCGCCACCGCCGGACTGGTCCCAGTAAATCATATCCACGCCGGCCTCAACGGCCTCCCGGATCCGGCCGATGATAAGCCGTCGAAACGACTCCAACGCGACAGAGCAATATGCAAACGTTTCTGTGCCCTCGTACTCAGGATCCCCGTTTTCATCGATGCCAATCTGATTCAGCCCGTCGCGATACTTCTCGATCAATTCAGGAAACCGATAATCAATGCCCTTGCTGTTGAAATGGGCACCCACATGAAATCCGAGATCGCGGGCCCGGCGGAACCATTTCTTTGCAACCTCGGTGGGAGTGTAGTCGGGCCAGTAGTGGTCCATCGGGTAGAGCCGGTATGCAACCTGTCGGCCAATAATGGTGCGAGCCGGATCAAGGCGCCTCGCCAACTTCTCCAGCCGGTCGAAATCTCCGACCCGCACGTAGGACTGTGCCCTGATGTCCTTCACCCACCCGGGATGGTACCCGGTGCCCAAGGGTGCGTAACCCGCCCCCTTTTCCATCCATTCAATGTGTGGATCCACAGCCCCGGCCCAATGCCCCCGGTACGGTCGGATCCTCACCTCCACTGAGCGGGGCATCCGGGAGGGAACAGGGTAGGACCGATTCACACTGATGTCCACAGTCTGCCCCCAGCCCGAACTCACGAAATTGCTGTGCCAATGTTCCGGTCCCCGTCCTTCCAAGACCCACCCGTCCTTGTCACCCTGGAACAAGGCAACCAGCAACCCGACGCCACCGCCGGCAAAAGGGGCAGGGTGAACATGACCGACCCCCTGCCCATCCACCTGCACCAGCGGATGGTTCGCGATGTCGAAGCCCCTGAGGCGGTACCGCATCGACTTCACGGGCTCGGGGCATTCGGCCAAAACCTGCACCAGAAGGTCTCCCGCCCCCGATTCTATCGTCCATCGAATCTCCACGCGAATTCCCTCCGGTGTTTCCACCTCCGTAATCACTCCACGCGTGACCTTTTTCTGCACCAGTTTGCTCACTCCAAGATCCACAACCTTGTTGGCGAATAGATCCAGACGATCCGAAAGGACATCGGAATCGGCGACCTGGATAACTCGGCCGCTGAGGCGATCCTCGAGCCTGGCCAAGCGTCCCGCCCGGATGGTCGCGGTCAGCACTTCGTTTTGCAGGGTCTGCGTAAAGGAGGAGTCCGTCCATGGCGGCGCGTTAGCATGAGTGGCAATCCCGCCGGGGAAAACAGGAAGGAGGGCTAGAGGAAAGACAAGGCGCAGCAGGATATGAGTCACGGGAAACCTCCAATTGATCAAGACACTGTGTCCATCATGCTGAATGCACGCCTTATTAACTGCAAGATCCATATCCAAAGCCTGAGATCCTGGAAACGGCGACGAGTCACACACGCGCTGATTGTGAGCCGCGAACCTGTATTGCGCGAACGCCCTGCACCGCAACAACATGCCGACCCGGTTTTCAATGCGGATGACAATGTGAGGGGAAATTCAGCACCGCCCCGTGGACGATGTCCCCCCGATCGCGGACTTGCCGCCACCTCCAGCGCCATGGAGGGAGGGCCATTTGAATTTCGGAATGATCACGCTCAGCAGCACAAAGGATCCCCACGGCAATTCGGCGAGGCAGCGATTGTCAGGGCACAACCGCTCGGAAAACGCGCTCTCTAGTTGGACACGATGGAGATCTCATGGTCCGCCACCTTCACCCACTCGGATTCCCGGATCGGCTCCGACTGGAAGAAAACCGCCCCCCCTCCGGCCGGAACCTCCGCAGGGTCAATGGTTGAGGCGTGCAAGACTTCCTTGTTCCCATCCATGAGGATCAGCGTGAGCGACAACGACAACGGCGTAGTGCCCAGGTTCTGCACGTTGATGCTCCATGTGTACTTGATGATCCCCTCGGAAAGCTCAAGATGCTTGAGCAGCACGGTGCAGTCGATCGGCGCCACTCCCGTCCCGGAACCGGGAATGGCCTGCCAGGTCGACTCGGTATGGTTGTTCTCTAAACCAGGTCCGGTGATCGAGAGAAGCTTTACGTCGAAAACCTCCCCGCACACGGAACCCCTTGAAATCAAGAGGACCGCCAAACACCACAAGAGGGGAAAATGAGAAATTATACGATCGGAAACCATCAAAACACCCTAGTGTTTCCTAAACCTGATACTGCCTTTACCCTGCCGAAATTGTCAAGAGAGCAATTTTCCAAAAATCATTGCCCGGTAACTTCCAGCCCTCGCCGCACGGCCCCGGACGGGCCCTTCGCCACGAACTTTCAGGGGATATAGGCTTTGCCCCGG
>CAZTAB010000553.1:0-4515 GCA_964611475.1 uncultured Verrucomicrobiota bacterium
CGTGTTGGAGCCGATGAGCCACTTCCGCACCCACCTGGTGAACACGCCGGGACATATGATGCAGTTGCTGGCGTTGGCGGATCATCCCAACCTCAGGGTGCTTCTCGACACGTATCACCTCGTCACGGAGATCACGGATTACGCGGAGGGGGTTCGGGCGGTAGGCGACCGGCTATGGGGCCTGCACGCGTGCGAGAATAACCGGGGCGTCCCCGGCGGCGGTATCGTGCCCTGGGGGAAGGTGTTCGATGCACTGCACGTGATCGGCTTCGACGGCTACCTGGGACTGGAGACCTACTACTCGGGCGAGGATTTTGCCTGGTCCCGCGGCATGTTCCACAATGTCTGCCCCGATCCGGAGGATTTCGTCCGGCAGGGGCTTGCATTCCTAAAAACCGCCGTCGAAACGTCACGCAACGCGGGTGGGTGACTCATGCTACGGCCGATGGCCGTAACCGTTTTCCTCCATCGCCGGATGGAGAAAATCGAAGGTCTGGCCGTCCGCATTTCTCTTCCAGCGCCCGACGGACGTCGGCCGAACCACAATACGCGCGAGCGGTACTCCGAGGAACCCCTCCAGTCGCGTCAGCGCCTGCTCCTGCCTGAGTACAAAGTCCTCGAACCGGACCCGAATAAACTGATTCGGCTCGGGTGACTGGCGTATCAACTCATATTGGTAGCACCATGAAATTGCGCGCTTTTCGCGGATGTCGTCGCATGTGGGATGCGGGATGTTGAATTGCGAGAGGTCGTCGGTCACGTGGGCGCCAAGGATGCAATCGCGAGGATCCCGGACCCAGTGAATGTATTTCAGGTCCGGAAACATCCGTAGAATCCATGGATAGCAAAGCGTTGTTTCCGGAATTTTCCACCCCTTGCAGACTCTTTCGCTCCGAAGGACATCTTCCAGATACGTGTTGATCAGCCGCTTGAATTCGGGGTCGATTCTTCCCGAGTGCAACGCCGAGAAATCCCACGAGACGCCACCGTTCCACTTTACATATCTCGAGAAGACTCTGCATGCCTCGTACATGGTCTTCTCCGGCACCTTGTCTCCCGAAGGGTTCAGACGTTCGCCCATGTACACGCCGCTCGCGTACAGCGTATGAGCGATGGCCCGCGTCCCAGAGTGTCCTCGGCCGATGACGGTAGTCGTGAACATCCCAAAATTCCAACACAAGCACTTACAAACGGCGAGGGAAAACACGGCGAAACAACCAACGAAGCGCAGAGTGCTAAACCGGGCGTCGAAAGAAAACTCGGCATCCACGCGCCACGGATCATTCTCCCGTTATCAAAATGTGTTCGACGGGTACTTCGTTCCTCTTTTGCCCGGGTTGGCACGCGCATACGACAGGCGGAACGCCTGTGCCACGGTCCTTCAACAATTCGATACACACTGTATTGTGAGTCCTTCCGGATCGAACAGCACCTGGCTGGGGACATTCCCGGGTAGGGAAACGACGGGCGCGGGTGATGAACCAGCCCGAAACAGCATATGGAAAAGCTTTTCCTGAAAAGGCGCCTGGCGGGTTTTTTGCTACAAAACCGGTTGCGACCTGGTTTGCGGAAAAGCTTATGGTCGCGCGAGGAAAGCCCGAAAAAGGCCTTAGGCGTCGGGCTCCCGGATCCACAGCGTCCGGTTCCCTTCAATGGGCCCGGCGAGTTCCTGCTTCCGGCCTGACGTCCAGACGACTTCAATCCCGTCGACGGCGTCGGCATCTCCCAGGCCGAAATAGAGCGGAGCCACACTGTGGGAAAGGTATCCCGACTGCCCGTCGTGCACCTTCATATAGGTCGCATCCCCGGCATGAACTGTGACTTTTGATCCCAGGCCGTCCCGGTTCGACTTCGATCCCTCAAGGCAGATCTTGAGGTAGCGGATCTCCCTGCGCTCCGAAAGGTCGCTTACGAACACCAGGGGCTCCGTGTGGAATTCGGCCGCCACAATGTCCAGGTCCCCGTCATCGTCGAGGTCAAAGATGACCGACGAACGGGACCCGCGCGGTGACATCATGGTCATCGGTTGATCGACGCCCCTGCAATTCACGTGATCCCTGTCCGCCCCGGCGCAGTCCAGGTCAAACCATGGAACTTCAAGTCGATCATCAGGCCGCGGTTCAACGCCAAGGATGAATTCGCTGTCCAGGAATTCCCGTCCCCTGTTGTTTAAGAGCAGGGTGTTCACGCCGTAGCGAAACGGAAAGTTCATGCTGGATGCGATGAAGATGTCATCGTAGCCGTTGGCGTTCAGATCGCCCACGCTGAAGCCCCAGGGCCAGTAGTTCTCGGCACCGATAGCGTCTGAAATTTCCTGGAACGTACCGTCCCCCCGGTTGCGGAAGAAGGCATTGCCATGGATACTGGGGATTCCCTGCAGATTCAACATCGAGGGCGGCCAGGTAGTCCGGTTCTTGGCTTTTTCCAGTTCCGGGCCGATATTCTCCGCCATGTCCGAGTGCATGTCGGTGACGTACAAATCGAGATCTCCATCGTTGTCGTAGTCGAAGGCCTTCACACCCATGGATCCGAACGGAGTGGCGGGAAAGACCTCCCGGCTCTTCCGCTCGAAGCGCTTGCCGTTCAGATTCTGGTAGTACTGATCGTGGCCCTGCATGTTGGCCACGTAGAGATCAATCCAACCATCCCCATTGAAATCGACCGGCGCGGCATCGCCGTTCCAGCTTTTGTCCACAAGCCCGGTCTTTTCCGTCACGTCAAGAAACCGGTTCCCGCCCAGGTTCCGGTAAAGCCGGCTGCCCTCCAGGCGCTCCGGCTTGAGGTGCCCGGCAAACGCATCGGGAAAGGCATCGTAAAATTCGAATTCACCCGGTTCATGAAGAAGGGTGGTGGCGTCGCAGGTCACTTTTCGCACCCGGTCCGTCGTAAACACCCCCACATTGCACAGGAAGAGGTCGAGCAGGCCGTCCCGGTCATAATCGAAAAATACGGAGGCGGATGGATGGCCGGAATAATCAAGGCCGGACAACCTCGAAATGTCGGCGAACCGGCCCGCTCCATCGTTTTCGTAGAGCCGGTTGGGTTGCCGGATGCCCGTCACGTAAAGATCGGGATCCCCGTCGTTGTCGATATCCGCGAAAGCGGCGCTAACCCCGATCCGGTCCGCGTCGGCCACCCCCGCAGCGTCCGTGATGTCCTCGAAGCGTCCCCCGCCGAGGTTGCGGTAGAGTCGGTTCGAGCCGGCCTGGTTGGAAAAGTAGATGTCGTGCAGCCCGTCGCCGTCGACATCGGCGATGACCACGCCGTTGCCATGGTCATAGTGCGCCGCCTTGTAGCTCCTGCCCGCATCATCCACGATCCGGTGCCGGAAATCGATGCCGCTGGACGCCCGCTGGTCAACAAACCGGAATCCGTGAAACACCTTGAACCGGTTGATGGTGTCCAGCTGTGCTTCCGCACGCTCGCCCAGCCACGCGGGCCGAGGCTCCATACGCCCGAAGTATACGGGTGGCACCTCCGCCGCCAGTCCCTGCACCGCATCGTTTGCCGCGCCCACGCCCTCGTCCGTGGTGCCGTCGAAGTATCCTCGGATCCGGCCGGCGGGGTCCACCACGATCAGGTTCGGACTATGGAAGAGCGGGAAGCGGCCGCCGGGCGGCGATTCACCCACATCGAGCTTGAACCCGGTTTTGCTCAGGTTCCAGATCTCCTTCCGGCTGCCGGTGAGAAAATGCCAGTGCCCGGGAGCGGTATCATTCGATTTCGCGTATGCGCGCAGCACGTCCGGCGTATCGGTTTCCGGGTCCACCGAGAAACTGACGAGTCGAACGTCTTCCCACAAGGCCGTCGTTTTCAATTTCTCCTGCAGTTCGTGCATGCGCCGGGTCTGTTCGGGGCAGGTGTTCGGGCACGTGGTAAAAATGAAATTGGCCACCCATACTTTCCCCTTCAGGAATTGAGTACCGAACGCATGTCCGCCCTGGTTGGTTAAAGTAAAGTCGGGCACGGTACCCAGGATACGGGCCGGTGAGGATCTGGTCTCGGCCTGAACCCGGGAAACCTGGATGAACCCGGCGAGAAGCGAAGCCAGGCTCAACGCGGAGATGGGGACCCGGAAAACAGGTTTTTTCATTGTCGTTATTCGTCGGCCGATCGAAGCCAGTTCGCATAGTCCTCCCTGGACATGGCGATCAGGGAACCCAGGACCATGGGCTTGAGTATCCCGCAAATTTGCTCACACTTCAACTCGTATTCGCCCTCCTGCGGCAGGTTGAATTCCAGCGTGAAGGAGAGATCCGGCACCGCAATTTCCCGCAAATTCTGCTCCGGGACCGAAAACGTATAGAGAAAATCGAGACTCCTCAGTTCCACGCGAACGTTCGCGCCCAGGGGCACCCGGACTTCCTGAACGGCATGAATGTCATCCTTCGTTTCCAATGCGCCGTCCACGCCCGGGTTCCGAACATGCAACCGGTAATTGGTTCCCGTGAACACGAACACGACCGGCTCCAGCACCAGCAACGGAGGTGCGCCACGCCGTCAGCAGCCAGCCCC
>CAZTAB010000554.1:0-8868 GCA_964611475.1 uncultured Verrucomicrobiota bacterium
GACGAAATTATTGCGATGATCGCGATGACCACCAACAGCTCGATGAGGGTGAATCCTGACCGGGGATGCCTCCGCCTCGCCGACGCAGACACAAAAGGACTCAATCGGCAAGTTGGCAACGTAACGGACCTATCGGCTGAATTGTGTGATAAAATTGTCACGTCCTTTCCCCTCCGCACTACTTACGAAACACGTCCTGCTTGTGACCATCACCCGGACTCTTCCACGGATTACGCCTCATATTCCACGCCAAAACCCTCACGAAGTCACGCAAAAATCTACTGATTTTCCTGTTGCCAGCACGCTTGCAGATATCCGGGTTATCAAGATATCGGTACCTCCCAACTTCACTTTTATTACTTTGCTGAGCGACGAAGAAAATGGCTGTTGCTGCCATTGCTCCGAGTCGCACGCTCTAAATATTAATGTCCTTCATATTATCGTTTGTCTCCCCTCCAAAAATATGGGTTCAATGTGAACTTTATAACTCCGAGTTTCTTGGCGATTGGCAAACAAATTTCAACCGTGATGTGGTGTGTAAAATTGTGTAACAAAATGTTACGGGATGCGTGTCAAAACTCGCAAAACTCGCACCAACCGTCCTCGCGGCCAAGTTTTTCAAGCTCCTCCTGTTTTGTAATTGATTGAACTGGAGAAGGTTGCGAAATGGGAGGGGGACGATTGCAAATCAGCCCTCCATTTCTTGATGTCTTGCTGCAAATTACACTGAGATGTGCTGGTGCCGCCACAAATCCGGCCCCATGCCACCATACTGAGCGTACTCCTTGCCCGCCGCGGGCGTTGTCGGTGTGTCGGAGGCGACCTACAAGTCCGCACACCAGGTTCGGGAACTGCGATTCGACGACGTTGGCTTTCATCAGCGCAGGTGACAGTCCACGCGCTTTCTCGTTGCTGACCCGCAGTCTTGGCAACGTCCGATTCGCGGCAAAAAAACCTACGGAATCACGATCCGGTAGATGTGTGAGGACGAGGGGCCGGAGGGGTCGGCAAGGGTCATCGTGCTGCCATTGCCCTCCAGGAATGATCCTGTGGGTGAAAAGTCATCCGGCGGTCCGAGGGTGGTCGCCCGGTCGAGCCGGTAGGTCAACCCGAGGAAGCTCTCAAACTCGAAGATCGCAGCGTTCGTGACGGCCACGGTGTTGAACGAAATCTCGATGGTGGATCCGAGGCTGTTGTTGAAGTAAAAATCCACCTCCTGGGCGGTCAATGCGTGACTGAAGACGGCGACTTCATCGACGCGTCCGCTGAACTGATTGTAGGTGCCAGTAGAGAGATCCCGCCCGGTGCCTACGCAGAAGACGGAGTTTCCGTAATCCGGGGGAGATTCCGTAATGACCTTCTTGTGAGTCAGCGGCGCGCTGTTGTCGACGTAGAGCAGAATCTCGCCATCCCCGTTTCCATCGAGGTCGGAGGCAGGATCATTCACCACGACAATGTGATGCCATTGGCTGTCGAACAGGTTGGATTCGCCGCTGACGCCGCGGGCTTGAGCTGCTGTCAAGCCCTGCGTGAACACGAACGCCTCACCGCTACTGTTCACTCCGGCGTACCATCCGTTCCCGGTGCTCGCCTTCCGCTGGCCCACGATTTGGGCGTAGCCGCCCTGGACGACGCCCTTGACCCACATCGTGATGGACCATGCCTGATTCTGATGGTCGAACTTGTAGGTGTCCGTAGAGATGTTTTCGGCCCTCTCGTTGAGGCCTCCCGAAACATCCAGGGACGTATCGGTCTCACCGCTGAAAGGAGAGTCCACGTTGTACTCTGCGCTCGAACCGATCGAGAGATCCAGCAAGGCGTCCCCGCCGGCATCCTCCACCATCGAAGGATTCTGCGTACCCGGTGTTCCGTCGAAGAGATAAGCGGCGATCCTTCCGGCGCCGGCAGATATCGGCTGCATGACAGCCAATATCATGACCGCGGACAGAACCAGAATCTGGCGTCCGGCTCGACTAGACATACTCGTCCTCATCTCCACTCTCTCCTCCGCCGGCCGCCCGAGTTTTTGTCGGGCGGCCGGTGAACCGGTGACGTAACGGAACTCTCTTATCGACGGCGGTATGCCAGCAGCAACCCGCCCAAACCAAGCAGCACGAAGGTTGCCGGTTCTGGAATCGTGTTCAGGCTGTTGTTGAACCAGTGATCCACTTCCTGCGCCGTCAGTGCGTGGTTGAAGATTCCGACGTCATCCACCAGTCCGTTGTAGGCATTGTAGTTTCCCCCGCCGTCGCGCCCGGTGCCTATGGCAAATTGGGAGTTGCCGTAATCCGGAGGTGCTTCCGTAATGACCTTCTTGTGGGTCAACGGTGCGCCGTTGTCGACGTAGAGCAGAATCTCGCCGTCGCCGTTTCCGTCGAGATCGGAGGCCGGATCGTTGACCCCAACGATGTGATGCCACTGGCCGTCGAACAGGTCAGTGCTGCCGCTCACGCCCCGGGCCTGACCGGATGTCAAGCCCTGCGTGAATACGGTCGCGGCGCCGCCACTGGTCAGTCCGACGTACCAGCCGTTGCCGGTGCTCGCCTTCCGCTGACCCACGATCTGCGCGTAGCCGCCCTTCACGTTGCCCTTGATCCACATGGAGACGGACCACGCCTGGTTTTTGTGGTCAAACTCGTAGTCGGTCATCCCGTCGTTTGCCGCCCGGTTCTGAATCGACTGGGTGACGTCGAACGAGGTGTTTCCCGCGTACGAGAAGGGGGTGTCCGCATTGTAGTCCGACGAACTGCCCATCGGCAGATCGCGCCCCGTGTTCCCGCCCAGTTCCGCGACCGTCGACGGATTCTGCGTGCCGTCGGTCCCGTCAAACACGTATCCGCCCAGCAGGCTCGCCTGGCCCGGTACGGCGCTTAACAAAAGCGCCGAAGCGCAAATGGACGCGCTAAAGGCTTTGACGTTTGTTTCCCTACTCTTTTGCATGTTTTCTCCTTCTTTTTTTGCGCCATTACTCATCGGGAGAACGTCGGTCCACCCGTGTGACAATTGAAATCATCCATGATGAGCATTACAACTGAAAAACCTTATACACATTTTGCGTGGTGAACCCCGTGGGATCGAACATCAACATCGTGTCGCCGTTGCCCTCCAGGAATCCGCCGGTGGAATTGAAATTCGTGGAAGGAGGCGTGGCTTTGTCCAGGCGGTAAACGGAGCCGCTCTCGCTCTGGAATTCGAATCCGGTCGTGTCGTCAATGTCGACCGTCGAGAAACGGACCTCGATTAGGTTCGATACGCTGTTGCCGAAATAGAAGTCCACCTCGTCGGCTGTCAGCGCGTGATCGAAGAGGGCAACTTCATCGACCAAGCCCGCAAACTGATTGAAGCTTCCCCCGGTATCGAGGCCCAGGCCAACCGCGAACACAGAGGTTCCATAGTCGATCGGATTGGGTTGGGTCTTGCTGCTGGTGAACACGGCGCCGGAGCCGTCGACGTAAAGCCGGATCTCTCCGTCGGCATCCGCGTCCGGATCATAGACGGCGGTGATCATGTGCCATTGGCCGTCCTCCAGGGCCGTATTGCCCGTCGCGCCCCGGGCATCCGGCCCCGCTTGCCCCTGTATAAAGAATGACGGCAGACTGGCACTGGTCAGTCCGAGGTACCATCCGTTTCCGGTATTATCTGTCCGCTGGCTTACGATCTGCCGATATCTCCCGGGTACGGAATTATTGAACCATGCGGTGACCGACCAGGGCACGTTGTTGCTGAACTTGGCAACGTCCGTGTCGTCGTTCGACGCTCGGTCCTGGATTCCTCCTAAGACATCGAGCGACGTATTGTTCAGCCCGCCGAAGGGAGCGCTCACGTTGTACTGGGCGCTCGAGCGAATCGTCAGTGTCGCATTCGTGTCCCCGCCCACGTCCTCCACAAGGTTCGGACTCTGCGTGCCGGGCGTTCCGTCGAAAAGGTAGGCGGCAATTCGCTCGGCTCGGACACTTCCGGGTACGAATGCGGCTGTGAGGGTCAGGCAGAGCGAAACGGCAATGAGGCGGTCGACACGGGTTGCTGCTATCATGCGCACGACTCCATATTCCATACACCCTTCCATGCCAGCGATACGCGCCGGAGTCAAATCAATTCACCGGAATTGATGAAGCAACTCGGTTACGGTTTTCCCCATAAAATGGGGGCAGAGCGGGGATTTTTTGCTGTAGGGGCAAGGTTCTTCTGATAAGGAGTTCGGCATCACTTTCCCCGAATTGATTGCCCAGAATGGTGAAATGAATCGAACCCGCCCGAATCTGGTCCTGATAACAACAGATCAACATCGCTGGGATGCCATGGGATGTGCCGGCAATCCCGTCATCCGAACCCCGCATATCGACCGGCTCGCCTCGGAGGGGACCCTGTTCTCCCAGGCCGTCACGCCGTGTCCCATCTGCATCCCCGCCCGGGTCAGCCTCCTGACCGGCCGGATGCCGGGCGCCTACGGGGTCATTGAGAACTACCAGGCGCGTTCGAAGCCCGAGACCGTGCTGCCCCGGGCCCTGGCCGATGCCGACTACCACACCCGGGCGATCGGATGCATGAACTTCGTGCCCTCCACGGAAACGTACGGGTTTCACCAGATGACGCTCTGCGAAGAGACCGGCTGGGTGCGATCGCCCACGATCCACCCGGACGGAAAGATTCGCTTCGACGACTATGACCGGTATCTGCTGGACCGCGGCTTGTGGGGATGGGACAAGCCGGTGCAGATCGGATATAACGAGGTCAAGCCGACGCGCAACCCGTTGCCGATCGAGCATCACGTGACCACCTGGTGCGGCGATCACGCCGTCAACTATCTGGAGAACATTGACGAGCCGTTCTTTCTCTTTCTTTCCTTCACCAAGCCGCATCCACCCTACGACGCCCCGCAGGGAACGGAAGACTGGTACAATCCGGACACGATTCCATTCCCCTGTGTTGCCCCCGGAGAATATGAATCGAAACATCCCGACCTGCCGATCTATCGCGCACGCCAAGAATTCAATCTCTATTCCGACGAGGCCGCCCGGACGGCGCTTGCGTACTACTTTTCCAACATCACCCTGATTGATCAGCAGATCGGCCGTGTCCTGGATGCGCTGGAAGCGCGGGGCCGGCTGGACAACACCGTGATTCTTTTCACATCGGATCACGGCGACCTCATGGGCGACCACGGGCTCTGGTTCAAATCGCTCGCCTACGAAGGAGCTGTTCGTGTGCCGATGATCCTCTTCGACGGAAGGAGCAGGGGACCCGGGCAGATCAGCGAGAAGCTCGTGAGCCTCGTGGATCTTCTGCCGACCTTGCTCACCGCCGCGGGACGCCCGGTGCCGGACGATCTGCCGGGCCGCGACTTGGCCGCCCTCGCCGTGCAGCCGGATGATGATCGTCCGTTCATGGCCGTCGAGGTCGAATGCATGAACGGCCCGCTGCAGGCGCTGCGATCGAGCAAGTGGAAATATATCCACTACGAGAGCGGTGACTTTGAGGAGCTTTACGATCTAGAAAACGATCCGCACGAGTTCGAGAATCTTGCGCATGATCCCGGTCATCGGGACACCGCGCGGGCCCTGCGCCGCGATCTGGCCGCTTACCTGGCCACGCACTCCACGCCGGAGCTCAGCCTCGACGGCGACGACCTGCGATCCCGTCCCTACGAGCCGATTTCCTCCGCCCCGGGTCCCATGCCGTTCTCCCCGATGCCCTGGATGCTCCGCGCCCCACCAGAGACTTTGGATGATCCCGAAGAGATTGGCTGGTGGTGGGCGAAGCAAAGCAAGAAGGACTGGAGCTGTCTGCTCGGGGATGACTAGCCTCCCAGATAGTCCATCCTGGCTGCACGACCGGCAGCTCCGCTGGGCGTGGCTCTCCTGGGAACCGCTGATGATGTACCGCCGTCATGGCGGCATTTTCGAAACCATTCAGGCCAATGCCCACTGGATCGGGGACTGGTTTGACCGGATCCACAGCGAAGAGTACATCCGCAGTCTGGCTGACGCAGGTTTCAACTGCGTCACCACGCACTTCCACAAGGGTTTTGGAATGGAAGCGGAGGCCGCCGAAATGGAGATGGCCCGAGACTTGATCGAGCGCTGCCATCGTCACGACATCAAGGTCCTGGTCTACGTGCACTCCGTCTCGATCATGCCGGAAACATTTTTCGCGGAACGGCCGGGGGCGAAGGCATGGCTGCAGGTGGACGAAACCGGGAATCCCCGAACCTACAGCGAACAATACTGGCGCCTGTTTCCCTGCCTGAGTCACGACGGTTACGTGGAGTACGTCCGCAAAGTGACGGAAAAGGCGATTCGCTGGGCCGGCGCCGATGGGGCGTGGCTGGACAACACGAACTTCTTCGGTTGCCGTTGCGAGATGTGCGTGAAAAAATTTCGCGAATTTCTATCGCGCCGCCACCCGCAACCGGATCCGGAGCGATTCGGGATCCCGACGATGGAGCATGTCACCGTTCCCGCGGTGGGCGAGACGTATGATCCCCTGTGCCAGGAGGCCATTCGGTTTCGCTGTGAGTCACTGGTCACATTTGTCGAGACGATCCGGCGGGATGTGCGGGCCATGAATCCCGAGGCGGCCGTCGCCGCGAACTACGGTGCGCCGTGTCCCTACAATGCCGCATACGTGCTCGGGGTTGATTTTGCGAAGTCGATGCGGGTGGCGGATCTTGTCCTGGCGGAGAACGGAAACTTTCCCCGGGTGGACGACGGACGGATGATCAACCAGGTGCTCGCCTACAAGGCGGGCCATGCGAACCGGGTCGTTGTCGTTCCCAGCCACTGGCGGATCAGCGGGACGGATCTTGTGACCACCCATCTTCCTGATACAGCAAAACAGATCCAGCTCTCCCTGGCGGAGTCCGCGGCGTTCGGTGGCCGCTGCGTGGGTTCGACCTGGGCGGCGCGACCCGTCCTCGCGGGGCGGAGCACGTTGTGGGAGCGGGATGACATCCGTCCCCAAATCGAGCGCTATCACCGGTTCTTTTCCAAGTATGAATCGCTCTATCTCAATGCGACGTCGCTGGCCGCGGTGGCAACGTACCGCAACTTCGCCTCCGCTGCGTTTGCTCAGGAGGAAGCCGATGCCTCGGTCCTGGGCTACGAGCAGGCGCTGATTCAACGGCGGGTACCGTTCCAGGTCTGCTTCGCGGAGAACGGGGAGGGGATGGATGAGATTGAGGTCCTGATTCTGGCCAATGTACTGTGCATGAGCGACGAGGAGATTGAGCGGATCCGGAACTGGGTGGCAAGAGGCAAGGGCCTGGTGGCCACCGGGGAGACCTCGCTCTACGACGAGAACTATCGTCAGCGCACCGATTACGGACTTGCGGATCTCTTTGGAGTGTCCGTTTCCGAGGCGGCTGAATCGAACCGCGAGTTCCGCAACGGGCGCGTCATCTTCACGCCGCGAACAGACGAACGGGTCTCCTTCAATCATTTAAACTATCAGTTACGTCCGAAACTCCCGGATCGGGCCGACACCCTGGTGGGCTACGTCACGGAGCTGTGCGAAGGCGCCTTGCCTATCACGGTCGACGTCGAATCCGAATACATTGCTGTGGAAATGAACCGGGTCGAAGACGCCATTCTCGTTCACCTTGTAAACTACGCCAATGAGGACTCGGCTCTGCGGGCGCGCATATCGCTGGCGGAGCAACTGGCTGGGGAAGTGAAGGGGAGCGTTGCGACGGTGCTGTCTCCGGACGGTGGGCCCTTCGAAACAAACCTTGACATCACGGGAGAGGACGATAAGCCACACGGGGTGGAGATTCCTCAACTGGACACCTACTGCGTTGTTCGGTTTCCGCGGAAAGGGTAGGCTGGTCGTGAGTCAATTCAGAGGCTCAACCAACCCCGCTTGCATATTCCCGCCAACAAACCCGATACCCGACAACCACGGCCGGAGGCCGCCCGGAAATCTGAAACCCCCGGGTTTCGGTTTCCGCCGAAGGGTGCAGCAGGCACCTATGCCGGAAAGGTCGGCGACAAGATCCACGCCGCGCTCTGCATCGGCCGGGGAACGTGGGATTCAACGGTGTGCTAATACGGCGGCCCCCACAGCGGCTTGCCGCCTTCCGCCCACTCCCGCCCCGTCATCCCGCGGGCGGATGAGTCGATGAAGCCGAAATTTGCGAGACCGTCATGGCGCGGGGCCGCGTTGTTGTAGGGCCCCTCGGAAGGCAGGAGACGACCATCCGTATCCGGGACGTCGTCGCCGTCCGTATCGGTCGTCAGCTTCCAGTTGTTCGGCGAATAGATGTGGCCGGAAGTGGCATCGGCCACGACGTAAGTGGTCGGATGTAGATCGGTCAATTGGGCTGGAAGATTCGGATTGTTCCGGTTCCCGGGTGACGTCGTCACGAACCCGTAGTTCGCGCCGTACGTCAGCCCCTTTTTTCGTCTCCGATCGTAGGAAGGACAATAGATCGAGCCCTGCAGCCCCCAACTGTCCGGAATGACCCCGATGGTCGTCCGCTTGCGGTCGAGACCCAGGTACTCCGATAGAAGAAAATGCCAACGGTCTCCCGATGCGGGCGAATCGAAATTGTAAGGAAGGTAGTCGTCGTTGTCCTGGGCGAAATAGTAGAACGCATAGGCGGTCTGCTTGATGTTATTCAGGCAGAGAGCGCGCCGCCCGCTCTCCAGCGCGCTCTGAACCGCGGGCACCATCAGCGCCGCAAGCACCGAGATGATCGCAATCACGACGAGGAGTTCGATCAGCGTGAAGCCTCTCCGGGTCTTGTCCCCGCATGCCTTCATGGGTTCAACCTTGCTCCTTCGCTCCGGGGACCCGGGAATGCGTCTCGCCGGGTACCCAGGATGCGTGAATGGCGTGTGAATTGACTCTCGATCCCGCGGTTTCGACCAT
>CAZTAB010000555.1:0-2148 GCA_964611475.1 uncultured Verrucomicrobiota bacterium
GCCAATCGGCACACCGGCTGAGGCCATCATCGGCATGGCCACGAGGCCCGCGACGATCAGGGATGTTGTATAATTACGCATTGTTCTTTCTCTCCTTCTGCTGTTTCATGTTTGTTGCGCCACCGGTGGATCCCGGTGCGCGCTGGTTTCACTAACGACTCGCTATGTTCCCAGAACATCGTTCTAAACTGTTGCTCCACTCTCTAGGGCGCGCTTCCCCACAAAATGCCAACATGCTCCTTCTAGAGCTTGGATTCGCGGGCGGCTAAAGAAAAGAACATTTTGCAGAAAAAGAAATCCAGGGTGTCGCCATCGCAAACGTCATGGGTTCAATGAGTTACGCTCCGGAACCCTCCGCTGTAATAAGCTTTATTTTAGGCATCCAACCCCGAGCCGGCCCAGGGGGGGGTCTCATCCGGATGCGAATGGGTAACGCGAACGGTGACCGTTGATGTGTGTGGTCCGCCGACTATTGCCATGACAAAGCGGGACGACGGAGATACGTTGAAAGTCGCCATCCCTTTGAAAGCGCTCGACCTCGTGCCCAAGCCGGCCGTGAAGCTCAAAGGAGATTTTGGGGTCATCTGGTCAGGACCAACGGGACAACGAAATGCGGCGCGGTGTTACTCATTCAACAAGGCGGCAGGCATCGTCAGCGACTTGCTGAGCAGCGAGACGAGGATCCGTCCCAACATATGGGGCGAGATTGAAATCGTTGATGAATCTCGATTTCTCAACAGCAGGCAATTTGATCGTGGAGGACTTTGGCACTATCGTGCGCGGCCGAAGTTACTGCGGGGAGGTCGTCGCGCCCAGTTCCGCCGGCAACGGATGGAGCGTGTACGCCATGTATCGCTGTCACATCGTTCGACGCGGGCCCTGGCAAATCTACGAGGTGAATCTGCAGACCGACGAGGTCTCGGTGTACGACGGTACGAATGACGATCCACAGCAGATTCTGGCTTTCCCCGACGGAAGAATTTACGTTCCGGTGCCTTCCGCACTTTTTCGTTTGAACGCAGACGCAGGGAGATTCGATACCCTTCCGCTCCCTTTCGGAGACTACTGGTTCTGTAGACCGGGACGGGAAATGTTGGTCTACCTCTGCGGTACCGAGCAACGGCGGGTGCTTCGCTTCGACCCATCCACCGATTCGTTCGAGGACTTCGGTCCGGTCGGACACCCCCAGGGAATGGTCGAGGAACCCCCTGGCGGCCATGTGACCGAGGAGGGTGAGCGGCTGACTCCTTTTGCGGTGGATTCCCGCTGCATGTATGTGACGACGGGCCAAATCCCACGGGCGCTATGGGCAAAAGATCTCACATCGCGGCACCAGCGTTTTTTGTTGTGCATCACCGATCCGGACAGGATCTATCTGTCCCAGCGTGAGGAGGGGTGTTATGCGGTGGTGGAGCGGCAGGGTACGAGAGCGGTCTATCGCCTCACGTTTGAAAACATAGAGGAGGTGGACGGCCTGCCGCCATTGACTTTGTCCCGCCCCACCATCAACGGCATTCCCCGACCCGACCTGCCAGCGGAGATGCGAGGCCCGGAAACGGAAGGACACGGTTCCGCCATGTGCGGGAAGGAAGGACTCGCCAAGGTGGACTACCGCCCGCCGGACACGGACTGGCGTTCGGTCACGATTGATCTGAGTTCGTTTGAAAGTTACTTGTTCCGCATGGGTCGTACCGCCGATGGACGACTGCTCTGCTCGTCGGAGGACCCCTACACGATTTTCACGTTTGACCCGAAGACCGGCAGGGCCGACATCCTGGGGCCCTCCCCGTTGCACACGCATGTTTATGGTTTTGCGGAGGCGGGCGGCAAGATCTACTTCGCGGGCTATTGGGGTGCGAAATTGTTTGCGTACGACCCCAGCCGTCCCTGGAACTATCAGCCGACCCGGCCGGATACGGTACCGCCACCGACGGAGAACGAAGCCGCAAATCCGCGACTGGTGGCGCGAGTCCCGTTTATGCGGCGCGCGTATGACGTTATCACGGGCGCCGATGGCAGGCTGTATTTGCCTTGCTCGGCTGAATTCCTCATGCCCTGTGCCGCCGGCGGCGGTCTCGGTTGGGTCGATCCCGCCACGGGAGAGGTGGGCCTGGTTCGCGACGGCTTCGCTTTCCACCGGGCGCACAC
>CAZTAB010000556.1:0-24266 GCA_964611475.1 uncultured Verrucomicrobiota bacterium
GGAAGTCGCCTCGGCCGGCCATGAGCTGGATGCCAGCCACGACTTCCTGTGCGAGATACTCGTTGCGAAGCCCCTGCCAGTCTTTGATCCATTGCTTGATCTCTTTGGCGTCCGGTTGGGGGAGGGGCTTGTTGTTGTGCAGCAATTGTGCCGCGGATGCGAAATCAAGCCGCGACAGCATGTACATCGTGCCGTGGAGCGGATATCGGGGGGTGTCGGCGAGCCGCAGGAGCAAATCGAAATCAGGGTCGTTGAGCGCTTCGAAATCGATGGATCGGTGGAGTTTGCGCGCTTCGCCCGGCGGTCGCACTTCGATTTTCCCATTTTTGATTCCGATTACATGTCCCTGCGCAATGCGCGCTTCCACCACGCTGGCCTCGTTGTCCTCCACTACTTGTTCGAGCGTGGCGACGGCTTGAATACGCTCCAACTGGCGCCGGGCTTGCGAAAGGTAGGGATGGTCCCGTCGTGTTCCCAACCACAGGCTTAAAGTCCCCTCCGCATGCCGGTACTGTCGTCGGGCTGTCTGTTTGAGAACGGCTTCCATCACGTCAAGGTAATCGGCGAATGCCGTGGGAAATCTGGGAGCTTCCAGCTCCGACACTGGCTTTTCTTGGGGTGGTTCCGCTGGTGGATTTGTGATGACCTGCGCCACTTCGACCGGAGGTTTCAGTTCCTGGGACTCAAGGGATTCAACCGGAGGTTCGGGCGTTGTGTCGGGAAGGACGAGTCGTGGATTTCCATGGACCGTGTCTCTGCCGAGTTGGTTCAATATATACCAGCTGCAGATGGCAATGATGATAACCGCGGCAAGTCCTGCCAGTGGTCTGGACGTGATGCGCGAACGCTGTTTTCTCTTTTCGCGAACCGTGATGAATTGTTCTTGCTGTGGTTGCTGTGGTTGCTGTGGTTCTGGTTGCTGCCTTTTGACGGTCAGTGCGGGTCGTTTGGGTTGTTCCGACCCACGAGCCCTTTCCTCCGGCGCAGACGCAGTGGATGGTGTGGAGTCCTCAACCACTGCCGCTGGGGGCGGCGAGGATGTTTCGTCTTCCTTTTCGAGGGTTGCTTTTTCTTCCTCCGGCAAAGGAGGAGAATGCGGCGGTTGATCCTTTCCCGGCGAGAGAAGACGGGCGCTCCTTCGCATTGCACTTGCCCCCATCGGGGGGAGCCGCTGGGGACGATGACCGTCTTGGACGGAGCGGAGGTCGGCCATCGCCTCCTCCCAGGATGCGTACTGGACTTGGGGGAATCGGATCAACAGCTTCTCCATGAACAGGGTAAAGGGCTCGGAGAGGGAGGAGTTCACGGAATCCACCGGTTCGAGGCCAGGACTCAAATCTTCGCCGGGATTATCATCTGATCCGGCCATGCGGGGTTCACGGCCGGTTACACTATGATACAGGGTGGCCCCCAGCGAATAGAGGTCCGGTTTGAAGTCAATTCTTTCCTGTTCCGACGTTCCGGTTACCGGCAACCCGTAGGGATGTTCGCCCGTGGGCACGTAGAAAAAGTCGGCGAGCTTTGCTTTCCCCTTGGTGGTGAATAGGATGTTCGCGGGGCGTAGAGCCCCGTGAATTGTGCTGCTCGCTTTTTGCGCATGTTCCAAGGCTTTGGCAACAGACTCTATCACGGAGAGGGCCCGGGACTCATCGAGTATTTCGTTTCTTGCTAGCCGGCCCGCAAGACTTCCGCCCTCCATATACTCCTGAACGACGTACCAGAGGCCGTTGTGTTCACCTGCCTCGAGTGCCTGGACGATGTTCGGATGATTCAAGGCTGCGTAGGCGGTCCACTCACGATCGAAGCGTTCCCGGAATCCGGAGTCGGAAGCAAGCTCGTCGCGAAGGAGCCTGACTGCCACGATCCGGTCCTGGGCAAGCTGGATGGACTTGTATACGTCCCCCAAGCGGCCTTCCCCGATCCGCGCCTGAATCTCAAATCCTGGGATTTCCGGGAAGGTGCCAGGCTGGCGGGATGAGTTCATTGACTAAAATCTTACCCTTTGATCCATGGCTCGGCAAGCGGTCCATTTGAGGCTCCTTTGGATCAGAGAATGGGGCTGGGGGCAGAGGAGGCGCCGCGGTTTTCGTAGGTAGGGAAAGGAGTGGTAGTGTTTTGTGTTTCGTAATGCACGCCGGTTTCGCTACATGTCACGATTTCCCGGGGAGCGCCCATCCGAAGAGGAATCGGAAAATCTTCTTTTCCTTCTTCCAGAAAAACCGGAACTGCCCGAACAGGGCGCCCCAGAACAGCAGAAGGACCTGGTACAGGATGAGCACAAGGGGAATCTTCAGCCAGAGCGTGAGGTCCGATGGGATCCCAAGCGCGTCCAGCGTAGGATCCTTCACGTAGAGGATCGATATGCCTGCCAGAGAAAATACGATGAAGATCACCGCTACCTGCCAGGTCGATGTGACGCCCCATCGCTCTTTCAGGCGATCGATCAGAGGGATACTCCCAGGTAGGCTGCGATGGCCAGCAATCCGCAGGCGACCCATTGCAGCCTGCCAGCTGCGCTACCTCGCTCCTTTCTTGTCAACCCCGTGGCAATTCCGCAGCAGGCCGCGGCACCCAGCAGGATCATAAATTTGATACCGACAATCATATGCACATGGCCAGTGAGTTCCTCACCCGAAGCCCCGGCCGCGTTGATTTTCAGGAAATAGGACAGGAGTCCGGCGGCCAGGCCGATGGCCAGCATCACGTTGACCGGTTTGAGCACGGATCGATGGCTCGTGCTGTCGTTCGTGGAGAGGGCAAGCCGGCCGGCGAGCAGACCGCCAAATGCGCCGATCATGCACAACAAATGAACCCAGAGTATGATGCTGCTCAGCATCGGGAATGCCCCATTTAAAAGGCTTCTGCCCTTGATCTTGCGTCTTCTTCGCTGGTGGCTTTTGCGCTGATGTCGGCGAGCACACTGACGCCGTTATTATTGACTTCGAGCACGCCCTGCCCGACGGCAAAGTACTCGGTGTTGTCGTTCTCGTCCGTCACTTTCATGACGCCGGGTTTCAGAGCCGTGATCATGGGCGCATGGTGCGCTAGCACGCCCACATATCCTTCCCCACCCGGCGCGATCATGGAGACCGCCTGGCGTTCGAAGTCCTCCCCTTCCGCGGTCAGGATTGCCAGATTGAATGATTCGGCCATTTCAACTGCTCAGCGTTTTTGCTTTTTCCCGCACTTCGTCAATGCCGCCCACCAGATAAAAAGCCTGCTCTGGTATGTCGTCGTGCTTCCCATCCAACACTTCTGCGAAGGACCGAATCGTGTCCTCCAGCTCGACATACTTTCCGTCGAGTCCGGTGAACTGCTCTGCGACGTGGAACGGTTGACTGAGGAAACGCTGGATTTTTCGTGCACGGTCCACTGTCTGGCGGTCTTCCTCGGACAACTCATCCATTCCGAGGATCGCGATGATGTCCTGCAGTTCCTTGTAACGCTGCAGGATTTCCTGCACGCCGCGGGCGACACGATAGTGTTCTTCGCCCACGAGTTCGGGTGCCAGAATGGTGGAACTGGAACTGAGGGGGTCGACGGCGGGATAGATTCCCAGTTCCACGATTTGCCGGGAGAGTTCTGTGGTTGCGTCAAGGTGGGCGAACGTGGTTGCGGGCGCAGGGTCCGTGTAGTCATCGGCCGGGACGTAGATTGCTTGAATGGAGGTGATCGACCCGGTTTTTGTGGAGGTGATTCTCTCCTGCAGTTCTCCCATATCCGTACCCAGCGTCGGCTGGTATCCCACGGCGGAGGGGATCCGTCCCAACAGCGCGGAGACTTCTGAGCCCGCCTGGGTGAAACGGAAGATGTTGTCGATAAATAGAAGAACATCCTGGTTCATTTCATCCCGGAAATACTCCGCGACGGTTAGAGCGGAGAGGGCGACGCTTGCCCGGGCTCCTGGTGGCTCGTTCATTTGGCCGAAAATCATGGAAGTTTTGTCGATTACGCCGGACTCCTTCATCTCGCGGAACAGGGCGGTTCCCTCCCGGGTGCGCTCTCCGACGCCTGCGAAGACGGAAAACCCGCCGTGCTGTGTGGCGATGTTGTTGATCAGTTCCTGGATCAAAACGGTTTTCCCTACACCTGCGCCACCGAACAATCCAATCTTTCCGCCGCGCTTGTAGGGGGCGAGAAGGTCGACCACTTTGATCCCGGTTACGAGAACCCGGTCTTCCACGTCCTGTTCGTCGAATTTGGGCGCCAGGCGATGAATCGGTAATGTAATGTCAGTATCCACCGGCCCGGCTTCATCAATCGGGGCGCCCAGAAGGTTCATGACCCGCCCAAGCGTGCCTTGTCCGACCGGCATCCGGATCACGTCTCCCGTGTTGGTTACGTCGGCGCCACGAACGAGGCCCTCGGTGGCATCGAGGGCGATGGTTCGAACCGTGTTGTCACCCAGATGCTGTGCGACTTCGAGCGTAAGGTTTAGCGGCTCGTCGTTGATCGACGGATTCGTTACCTTGAGGGCCGAGTAGATTGTGGGTAATTGCCCCTCGGGAAACGATACGTCTACAACCGCGCCGAGTACCTGGGTTACTTGTCCGGTTGCAGTTTCTGTAGCTGTGGTCGTCATTTTTTTCTCCCAAGCGAGTCTCGCTTCTGTGAAATTCCAGCCTCTATGTCATCCTGTTTTTGATACGGGTTGCGGGGAAACGTATTTTGAGCGGAGGGAAAGGAAGACGTTCATGAAATTCAATACTTGGATTCCTTCGCTTTCTCCGTTGCCTTCTGTTCAAATCGCTGAAACAACAACCCACCCGCCTCCTGCATCAAAGCGCTTCAGCACCCGCGACGATTTCCGTCAGTTCCGTCGTGATTGCCGCCTGCCGGGCCCGGTTTCGTATCAGGGTATACCGGTCGATCATCTTTTCCGCGTTTGTCGTCGCGCTGTCCATCGCGGTCATTCGGGCACCATGTTCGCCAGCCGCATTTTCCAAAAGGGCGAAGAAGACCTTGAAGCTGATGGTTTTCGGCAGCAACATGTCGAGCAGTTCCTCCGTCATGGGCTCGAAAATGTAGTCTGACGAGAGTTCCGAATCTTGCTGATCCACTTCCTCGGGTTCGATTGGCAGCAGCTTCCGAATGATGGGTCTTTGTGAAAGCGGGCTGTGGAAAACGTTGTAGGCGAGATAAACTTCGTCGAATTCCCCCTCAAGAAAACTTTGGCAGAGATCGTTGGTGATCCGATTCGCGTCACCGATGTTTGGCCGGGCCGTAACCCCTTCGTAGTGGTTTTTCAACTGGGCCCGCGTTCGGTAATGCAGGAAGCCCCGCCGGCCGCAGAAACTCATGGACAACGACTGCCCCTGCGCCTTGCGCTCTTCAATCCAGGGGGTCATGTTCTTGAGCATTCCGTTGTTGAAGCTGCCGCACAGACCTCGGTCCGATGTGTAGAGAAGGAGCAGAATGTTGGACGCCGGTTGTCTGGGGGTCAGGAGTGGGTGGTCCGCCGATCCGACCGAGGCGGCAAGCCTCGAGATCATTTCCCCGAGGCGCGTCGCGTACGCCTTCCCGTCCCGCTGGGCATCCTGGGCCCGGCGCAGCTTGCTCGCGGCGACCATTTTCATGGTGTTGGTCATTTTCCGCGTGTTCTTCAAGCTGTTGAGCTTGACGTCGAATTCTTTGATACTAGGCATGCTGGGTGACGGGGCGTTAGCGGGTTTTTGAGTGGAACAGGATGTGGGGGGACTCCCAGGAACGGCGAATGACGCAATGCCCAATGGAGAATGAAACCTGGAGATCGAATGTCGTATCAGATCGTCCGCAGGCGGACCGTGCTCGTATTCCGAAATCCGACATGTTTTCGCCGTTGATCATACTGACTCTTGTCATTCCGCGCTGCCTGTGAAGGACCGCTTGAAGTCTTCCAGCAACTTGTTGAGGCCTTCCGTCACCGTCTCGGTCATGGATTTTTCTTCGTTAAAGAGCCGGACCCAGTCCGCATAGGTGGCGTCGAGGGCGTCGCTCAACTGGGCTTCGAATTCGCGCACCCTGGAAGTCTCAATATCGTCCAGGTAGCCGTTGACGCCCGCGTAAATGATGGCGACCTGCTTGGCCACCGGCACGGGGGTTGTAATGCCCTGTTTGATGACTTCCATCAGGCGTTCGCCGCGCTCGAGTTGGTTGCGGGTGGCCGCGTCCAGGTCGGAGGCGAATTGGGAGAAGGCGGCCAGCTCCCGGTATTGGGCCAGGTCGAGCCGGAGAGAGCCGGCAGTCTGTTTCATCGCCTTGACCTGAGCGTCCCCACCTACCCGGGAGACCGAGATGCCCGGATTGATCGCTGGCCGTTGCCCCGCGTTGAAGAGGTCGGACTCCAGGAAAATTTGGCCGTCGGTAATGGAAATCACGTTGGTGGGGATGTAGGCGGAGACATCGTTGGCCTGGGTCTCGATCACCGGCAGCGCAGTGAGGCTTCCGCCACCCTCCGCGTCGCTCATTTTTGCCGCTCGCTCAAGTAGCCGGCTGTGGAGATAGAAGATATCGCCGGGGAAGGCTTCCCGTCCCGGGGGACGACGCAGCAGCAGGGAAAGCTGCCGGTAGGCCTGGGCCTGCTTGGTGAGGTCGTCATGGATGATGAGGGCGTGCTTGCCGCTGTCCCGATAGTACTCCGCCATGGCCGTTCCTGCGTAGGGGGCGAGGAATTGCATGGGCGCGGGATCCGAGGCAGTGGCCGCGATGATCGTCGTGTAATCCATGGCACCGAATTTTTTCAGTGTTTCTGCGACCTGGACCACTGTCGAGCGCTTTTGGCCGATGGCGACGTAGAAACACATCATATCTTCGCCGCGCTGATTAATGATGGTGTCGATGGCGAGTGCAGTTTTCCCGGTTTTCCGGTCCCCGATGATCAGTTCCCGCTGGCCCCGACCGATGGGGGTGAGCGCGTCGATGACCTTGATGCCGGTCTGCAGGGGCTCGTGCACGTCCTTTCGCTTGATGATGCCGGGCGCCTTGAGCTCGATCTGGCGAGACTCCTTTGTTTCGATCGGCGCGCCGCCGTCGATCGGGTTGCCCAAAGCGTCTACGATACGCCCGACGAGGGCTTCGCCCACGGGCACGGAGGCGATGGTCTCGGTCCGCTTGACCTCGTCTCCCTCTTTGACATGTGTGGCCTCCCCGAAAACAGCAACGCCGACGTTGTCTTCCTCCAGGTTCAGCGCCATGCCATTGAGGCCACCGGGGAATTCTACCAGTTCGCCGGCCATGACATTGGACAACCCGTGAACGCGGGCGATCCCGTCGCCGACCTGAAGGACGGTGCCTACCTCGTAGACCTTGGACTCGGTTTCAAAGTCGGAGAGCTGTCGTTTCAGGATTGCAGTGATTTCTTCAGGTTTCAGATCGGTGGCCATGAGGTGCCCCTTACGCGTGCATTAGTTTGGTTTTAGCCATTTCCAGTTGAGCGGCGATGCTCGAATCAAAAATTTGGTCGCCAGCTTGAATCCTTAGCCCGCCGATGAGGGCTGGATCCTCTTCCACGGAGAGATCGATTTCTTTCGCAAACTTCGTTCGGAGCCCATCCTGGACCGCCGTCGACTGCTCCGGACTCAGGGGCACGGCGGAGGTCACATGAACTTTCACGATGCCTTGGCGCTCGTAGTAGAGTTGCTCAAAGACCTCGCAGACATCGGCGAGCTCGTCCAGCCGCCCCTTTTCATCCAGGAGGAGGAGAAATCTATACAGCATCGAATGGACCCGACCCTGAAAAATTTCCTGAAGAACGTTCTGCCTGCGGTCCGCAGGAATCACCGGATTCCGAATAAAGCGGGAAAAGGCCTCGGACCCGCTGACCAGGCCGGCCAGCTTCGCCACTTCGCCCCGAATCTCCTCCAGCAGCCGCTGCTCTATGGACAGGCTGAAAAGAGCTTTCGCATATCGTTTGGCGGCCTTGCTTCTAACCATGATCACAATTCGCTGATGAGCTTGTCGGTCAGGTTCCTGTTTCTCTCATCATCGAGATTCTCCCCGATGATCTTGCTCGCCAGAGTGATTGCCATTTCCGCGCTTTCACGCTTGAGGGAGGCTTCCGCCTTTTCCCGGATGGTCCGGATTTCCCGTTGGGCGTTTTCCACCACGATCTGCGCGTCTTCCTTGGCTTTTGTCTCGATGACCCGGGCCGCCTCCGTTGCGGCATCCCTGGATTTCGACACGATCGTCTTGGCCTTGGCGTCGGCGTCGGCAAGCATGTTGTCCTGCGTCTCCTTGATCTCGGCTAGTCGCCGCTGAATTTCATCGGCTTCTTCGACTGACTTCCGAATTGCCTCCTCACGACGGTCCAGCGTTGCCAGGATGGGTTTGAAGGCGGTTTTGTACAGGATGAAGAAAAGGATCCCGAACGTGGCCCAGGTCCAGATCATCATCGGGACTGACAAGTCCATCACGCCGGGTTCGCCATGGGACTCCCCGTGCGCGCCACCATCGACCTCGATGGTTTCTCGGATTTCGTTTTCCGCCGCCATCGTTCAAGCAATCCTTACTCGGGGGGCTTCAGTGAGAGGAAGCACATGACCGCACAGAAGAGTGCCACACCCTCGACGAGCGCTGCCGCGATCAGCATGTTGACCTGGATTTTCGGGGTCGCTTCCGGTTGACGCGCGATTCCCTCCATTGCCCCCTGTCCGATGCGGCCGATACCGATACCTGCGCCGATCGTGACCAGGCCGGCGCCAATCGTTGCCAGCGTGCCAGTTAAACCTGTCATGGTTTGGGTCCTTTCATTTTGCATTTTCCTGTCTCGACCCGGAGTGAACTACCGGGCCGATTCTTGTTTTCGACCGTGAAAAAGAGGGTCGGTTTAGAATAAATGACCTGCATTGTCAACTGTACAGCCATGTCAGTGCGCGGGGTGATACATCATGCCGATGAAGACGGCGGAAAGCAGGGTGAAGATGTAGGCCTGGAGCACGGAGACGAGCACCTCGAGCAGGTAGACGCCCAGCGCAAGCACCATGAACGGCAGGCCGCCGAGGCCATAGGTGACCACCAGGCCCAGCAGGGCGAAGATCGCGATGTGTCCGCCCAGCATGTTGGCGAACAGGCGAATCGTGAGTGCCAGCACCTTGATGAACATGCCAATGAACTCGAGGGGCACGATAATGAGGAGCAGGGGCCACGGAATCCCCGGCGGGATAAATGCTTGGAAGAATCCCAGCACGCCATTTTTATAGATTGTGCCGAAAATCATGAACGCCAGGGTGATCAGGGCAAGGGACGCGGTGACGTTGACATTGCTGGTGGCCGTGGCGAAAAGGGGAATCAAGCCCATGAGGTTCAATGTTAGGATGAAAAAGAAAAAGGTAATGAACAATGGGGCCATTTTCCGTCCATCCTCTTCGCCCAGAAACTGGATGGAGATCTCGTCGCGCATGTACACGACGAAGCTCTCGAGAGCATTCGTCATCCCGGTCGGGACTTTGGCCTTGTGGTTGTACCGGACGACGAAGAGTTGGTGGAGGATCACGGCACCGATGATCAGCATCAGGGCATGAATGGGCAAAAAGGATGGAAGGGGAATATTTACGCCCGGCAGCGGCCCCCAGTGATGGCCGTTTGCGACGTGGTGCATGACGAAGGATTCCGTTGCCTTCGCGCGTTCTCCGGGATTATCCCCCACTTCCAGGAGGGTGCCGGCCACCAGGAGAATGAAGGCCACGATCAAAAAAATTGTCGACTTCGAAAGTTTCAATTTACATCGCCTTTGATGTTCCTGCGGGCGAGATGGGCAACCTCGCTGAACAGGAAACAAAAATATCCGATCAGGGTGGCGACCACGAACGGATCAAAATGTTCCATCCCGGCCTGCTGGGCCAGAAAAATCAAGGCCAGCAAAACTACAATCCGGACAAGGTTCATGACAAGTCCCCATCGAAAAAAAATGGTCATAGTCCGTCCCACGGCCCTGTGGTAGAACGAGGCGAAAAGCAAGCCGTGTGTCGCGGCTATCAGCCAGGCCTTCAGTAGGGGCTGTGGGAGCAGTTGGCCATAGGCCAAGGCGGTTACCGCGGTGCTCACGAGAATGGTGAGGGCCAGGCCGACCAGGAAGAAGGCGGTGGCGGTGCGTGGCGGGGGGCAAATCATCGGATAAAGCGGGATATTTGTATGGGTTTTTTACGTAGATTGCCGGGATCTGGAGGGCGCCGCTTCGTTTTGCCGCTGCGTTGCGGAGTTCATCCCTTCCTTGTCTTGATCCTCCCGCTTTTCCCTATTCTTCCTCCGCCTGCCGCGAAATCGCGCTCACGAGCTTCCACAGCTCGTAGCCCCCATAGGCCAGCCCGGCGAACATGCCAACGAGGGTCCAGCCGCCGTTGCCGCCGCGCTTTTTGTCGATCCAGTAGCCAAGCATGGTGAAAATAAACATTCCGGCCGTGAAGGTGTAACCAAAGGCGATCGCCTGGTATTTTCGGCTTGGTTCCGGGGGCTTCCCGTTCTCTTCAGGGGCCTGCATGGGGTCAGAAGAAGTAGCAGAAGATTAGAATTGCGAGCAGCAGGATCGCGACCCGGAGTGCCATGTTCCCTGTGGACTGGGTCCGGGACAGGGCGGCATCCGGCCCGAGAAGGCGGGACAACCCCTCGATCAGCAGGGCGATCAGAGATCGGGCAGCCTGCTCGAGTGAGCCGTAGGCGCTGCGGATCGGCCGGGCGGAAGCGTCGTACAGTCTCGGAGCCAGCCGCCGGTACAGCCACTCCACATCCAGGTTCACGGAGCGCAGTTCGGGCGGATAGATTCCCGATAATTTAAGCCACGTGAACGCAAGTGCGGAAAAGAATAGAATCTGCAGCTGGGTGAGGACGTGTCCCGTGGTGTAGGGAACATAGTCGACGTGGAACGGCAGCAGGTTGTAAAGGATGCTCGGGAAACATCCAATGCCGACGCAGAGAATTGCCGCGAGCGTCATGGCCGTGAGCATATTTCTTGGCGCTTCCTCGCACTTGATGCCCGCGTCATGGGAGAAGAAGGCGAAGAACGGAATCTTGATCCCGGCGTGGTGGAATACACCCGCGGAAGCGAACAGCAGGATCAGCCATACGAAGTCGTGTCCCTGCTCGAGGGCCGCGCTCATCACCATGGATTTGCTCACAAATCCGCTGAAGAGCGGAAAGGCGGAAATAGAGCAGGCCCCCACGATGCAGAGGATGGTTGTTTTCGGCATACACTTGTACAAGCCGCCGAGGTCGGAGCCGTTCATCCGTCCGGTGCGGTGCAAGACCGCCCCCATGGCCATGAATAGCAACCCCTTGAAGATCACGTCGTTGAAGGCGTGAGAGACCGCCCCGTTGACTGCGAGTTCGGTGCCGATGCCAATGCCGCATACCATGAACCCAATCTGGTTGATCATGCTGTAGGCGAGCACGCGCCGCAGGTCGTTTTCAATCACGGCGTAGAAAATCGGAAACGCCGTCATGGCGGCGCCGATGTAGACCAGGATGGGAATTCCCTCCAACTCGGCCCCGGTGAAGCCGCGGGCCAGGGCGTACACCGCCACCTTGGTCGTGAACGCGGTGAGGAAAATGGCGCCGGTCGGCGTAGCCTCCGGGTAGGAGTCGGTAAGCCAGTTGTGAAGGGTGGGGAATGCGCACTTGATGCCGAGAGCGAAGAGAATCAGTCCCGGGCCCCAGCCGTCGAGCTCCATGTGTTCAAAAGCCACGGAGCCGGTTTGGCTCGCATACAGGACCACCCCGGCGAGCAGCAGCACGCCGGACCCGACCTGGATCAGCAGATATCGCATGCCGGCGCCGTAGGACCGCTCGGTGCGCCTGGCCCAGATCAGGAACACGGAAGTCAATGCCAGCAGCTCCCAGAACACGAACAGGGTGATCAGGTCCCCGGCGAACACGGCACCGAGTGCGCTGCCCCCGTAGGCCAGGGCGGCCACGTGCTGAAGGTTGTCCCGGACGTGAAGCGCATAAATCAATCCGATGAGTGCGGCGATATGGAAGAGATAGCCGAAGCGCAGGCTCAGGCGATCGATGCGGACTACGGTCAGGTCGTAGGTAAAGAGGGTCACCTGCCACGAGGAACCCTCGGCCAGCCCCAGGAGATGAAGCAAGCTCAGCACCGGAAGGAGCAGAAGGTAGGGCGTCCTGAGCCTGCCCCGGAACAAGGGAACGAGAAATGCGCCGAGGAGAAGGATGGCGAATGGAGGCAGATTACCGACCATAGAAATCCTCCTTTCGCATGAGGGCTTTGCGCATTTGCTTGGCGATCAGCACCAGCAGCACGCAGGCGACGAATCCGTAGAGGGCATAGAATCCCGGAAAGCCCTCCCATCCGCGTTCGACGTGTCGCAGGTGCCCCGCATGCGTCACGCGGAGCACGAAGTCCACGACATCCACCAGAAACAACAAGATACAGCTTGCGAAAAACATACGGAGCAAGCGCTTCACGTTTTTCGGATCATCGAACAGGTGCTGTTTTTCCCTCTTTTCCATGATCTTCAGCGTTCAACGATCGGCAGCAACAAGTGGTAAATGCTGTCGGAAAAAAAGAACAGCACGACGCTTCCGATAGCGGTCAGGCAAAGAGGTGCCACGCAGAGCGCTGGCGCTTCCCTCAGGGAGGGGGGCTCGGCACCTTCCGGGGGCGCAGCAAAGAACCCCCGGATGAAAACGGGAAGCAGGTAGGCGATATTGAGCAGGGAACTCGCCATGAGAACGGCGATCATGATGTATTGGCCCGTGTCCGCTGCGCCCAGCACGAGGTGCCACTTGCTCCAGGATCCGCCCAGCGGCGGCAGGCCGATAATGCTCAGGGATCCCACCCCGAAAGCTGCAAACGTGAACGGCATGGCTCGGCCCAGCCCATCGAGTTCGCTGACCAGGGTCTTGTGCGCGGTCACGTAAATTGCGCCGGCGCAGAAGAAGAGGGTAATCTTGCCCATGGCGTGCATGGCAATGTGCATGCCTCCTCCCAGTACGCCCATGGAGGATGCGAGCATGGCGCCGAGCACGATGTACGAGAGTTGGCTGATGGTGGAATAGGCCAGCCGTGCCTTCAGATTGTCCTTTGTCAGCGCGATCAGCGAGGCGGTCACTATCGTAATGGCGGCCAGGTACATCGGGACCAGGCTGGCTCCTGTGTCACGGAGCAGGTCCGTTCCGAACACATAAACGGCGATCTTCAACACGCTGAACACGCCTGCCTTGACCACCGCAACTGCGTGGAGGAGAGCGCTTACTGGTGTCGGAGCCACCATGGCCGCAGGAAGCCAGCGGTGAATCGGCATGAGGGCCGCTTTCCCGATGCCGAAGGCGTACAGTAGCATCAGGGCGCAGACCACGGCAGAGGATGTTTTGCCAGCCAGGATGCCGCCGTCCCGGAACTCCAGTGTGCCCGCGATCACGTAGGTGCCGATGATCGCGGGAAGGAGCAAACCGATGGAGGTGGTGAGCAGGATGCCGAGGTACACCCGGCCTGCCTTGCGTGCCTCGACGGTGCCGTGGTGTGTGACGAGGGGATAGGTGGACAGCGTAAGCATTTCGTAGAAGACGAACAGTGTGATGAGGTTTCCTGCCGTTGCGACCCCCATGGCGGCTCCGATGGCAATCGCGAAGCAGGCGAAAAACCGGGTCTGATGGCCTTCGCCGTGAGCGCGCATGTACCCGAAGGCGTAGAACCCGGTCACGATCCAGAGGCTGGAGGCAACAATGGCAAAGAGAAGTCCAAGGGGCTCCAGTTTCAGATAGAGATCGAAACCCGATGCCAGCACGATTTCCGGTCTTTCTCCTCCGGAGACAGCGGGGGTGAGCGCGCCGACAAGTGCAAGAAGGATGACGCCGCCGATGACAGTGAGTGCGTCACGGAGATTCGGCCGGTGTCCGGCCAGGAAGATCGCAAAAGCGGTCAGGAATGGAGCGGCCAGGATGCAAACGAGAATCGATGTCGTGGTCACGGGGCCACTCCCAGGAGGGTTTCGGCGGCGCGCGTGGCGAAGGAGACGGGGATCCGGTTGAAGATGCCGAAGTAGAGGGTAGCTCCGAGCATGATCCAGGTGGGGACCAGGAGCCATGCAGGAGCCTCGCCTTTCGGCGAATCCTCGGGGGGATCGCAGAAGTACGCTGTTTCCACGACGCGCCACACGTAGACCACTGCCAGGAGGGATCCAAGCAGGATCAGGAAAACCACCAGCCAGGATTGTTCACGGACTGCCGCCAGCACGAGGTACCACTTGCTGACAAACCCGGCGGTCAGCGGAACGCCGATCAGGTTCAGCCCGCCGAGCACAAAGGCGGCGGAGGTCAGGGGCATTGTTCGTCCCACCCCACGAAGGTCCTTCAACTCGACGGAGCCGAGGCGGTAGAAGAAGCAGCCCGTTGCTAGAAAAAGCCCACCTTTCATCAGCGCATGGTTGAATATGTGGAGAATGCCGCCTGTCAGGCCGGTTACGCTTGCCAGGCCCAGTCCAACTGCCATGTAGCCGATTTGCGCCACGCTGGAGTAGGCCAGAAGCCGTTTCACGTTGGTCTGGAAGATCGCGATTGCGGATCCGGCCAAGGCCCCGGCGAGGGCCAGGGGAAGGAGAATGTACCCGAGGCCCACCGGCCCGAAGACAAACTCTGCGCCGAATACCGAAAAAATGATGCGAATAAAGAGGTAAAAGGAGACCTTGGTTGCGGTGGACGCGAGGAATGCGCTCACGATTGACGGCGCGAACGTGTAGGCGTTGGGCAGCCAGCTGTGGAGCGGGAACAGGGCCATCTTTAATCCCACGCCAACGGTGATGAAAGCGAAGGCGGCCAGGACCGCTCGGGTTTGCTCCACCTGGTCCAGGCGGACCATGAGGTCGGCCATGTTGAGCGTGCCGGTCATCATGTACATCAGGCCGATCCCGATGAGGAGGAATGTGCTCCCGACGGTTCCCATGATGAGGTACCGGTAGGCCGATGTCAGGGCGCGCCGCGTGTGGCCCATGCTGATAAGGGCGTATGCGGAAAGCGCGGAGATTTCCAGGAAGACGAAGACGTTGAACAGGTCTCCTGTAATGGTCATGCCCAGCAGCCCGGCGAGACAGAGCAGGAACACAGTGAACACGAGGTACCTCTTCCCCTCGGGAATTTCCCGGACCACCGACCGGGGGGCATAGAGTAGCACGATCGACGCGTTGGCCGATACGATGAGGAGGACAAATGCGTTTAAGGGATCGACCCGGTACTCGATGCCCCACGGGGCGGACCACCCACCCATGGCATAGGAAACCGTGCCCTCATGGAGTACAACGAGGGCCAGCTCGATGGCCAGGAACAAGGTCGTCCATGCGATGATCACGCTCCAGGTCCACACCACGCGCGGATTTCGCAGCAGGATGCAGATCGGCGCCGCCAGCAGCGGGAGAATGACGACCAGGGTGGGCAGGTGCTCCAGCATTATGCCTCGTTGTCCAGCGCGGAGATCTCTTCCTCCTCGACGGTGCCGTAGGCTTCCTCAATGCGGGTGACCAGAGCCAGGCCCAACGCGAGGGTGGCCACGCCAACCACGATGGCCGTGAGGATCAGGACGTGCGGAAGCGGATTGCTATATGCGGAGATATTCTCCTCGAAAATGGGGGCCGAGCCGCCGCGAACCTTGCCCATGCTGATGTAGAGCATGAACACCGAGACCTGGAAAATATTCAGCCCGATGAGTTTCTTGATCAGGTTCCCACGGGTGATGAGGGCATAAAACCCGGTCATCATCAGCAAGATCACGATCCAGTAGTTGTACAGGCCCAGGACACTCACACGTGGCGCTCCCGCTTGGCAAACGCGAAAAAGATTGTCGTCATGGCGGCGGTCACCGTGATGCCGACGCCGAGTTCGATGAGAAGGATCCCGATGTGCTGCCCGTGCTGGGGGTGGTGCGGGTCATGGGCCAGCACGTTGTAGTCGAGGAAATTCCCCCCCTTGAGCAGGCAGAGCAGCCCAATGCCACCGTAGAGGAGCACGCCGATGGCCAGGAGGATCTCTTGGGTCAGGGGGGACACGACCTGTTCCGCGCGATCCAGGCTGAAGACCAGCGCGTACAGAATGAGGCCCGCGGCAAAGATAACTCCCGCCTGGAAGCCTCCGCCGGGACCGTAGTCGCCATGGAACTGCACGTAGAGGGCGAACAGCAGGATCAGGGGGATCAGGGCTTTCGCGATGACACGAAGGACCATGTGCTGGATCATCACGCTTTTCACCGCTCCGGCTCCGGTTTTCTCCCGTCCTTCTTTGTCGGAGCCTGCATGAGGAGGAGCACCCCGATTGACGCAGTGAAGATAACCACCGTTTCGCCGAGGGTGTCGAATCCTCGGTAGCTGGCGAGGACGGAGGTGACCATGTTGGGGACCCCGACTTCACCGTGGTCGCCCGGCGACTCGTTGATATAGCGGGGTGCCACGTGCTGGTGCACTGGCGCATCTGGATCCCCGTAGTGAGGCATGTCCAGCGTGCTCGTGAACAGGACGCCGCCGGTAATGAGTACAACGATGAACGGGATAAGCTGGAAATCCGCGCCCTTGTCCCGGGCCCGGCTGACGGTGAGGTTCAGGGTCGCCAACATCAGGATGGTGGAGATCCCCGCTCCCACTGCCGCCTCTGTGAATGCGACATCGACGGCATCCATGAGGACGAATAGAGCGGCCGAGAGCAGGCTGAAGATCCCCGACAGCATTACTGCGGCGAAAAGATCCCGGAGCAACATGATCGAGATGGCCGTCGCGGCCAGCAGGGTGAACAGCATGATTTCGATCAGTCCGATGAGGTCGTCTCCTTGTCTCCGGTTGCCAGCGTTTCCTCCCGCAGCTCCTCGTTGAATTTTTCCCGGGTGACGCGTGGGGTGAGTCCGTGCGAGAGGGCGGCTCGCGCAAGCGCGTATCCCGCGGTCGGTGATGTGAACCACAGCAGACCGATCACGATGATAAGCTTTGCCAGAACCAACGGCTCGCTCGTCTGCAGCATCAGGCCGAGCAGGATGCCCCCCGCGCCCAGCGTGTCGGTTACCCCCGATGCGTGGGTTCGCGAGAAAAACTCGGGCAGTCGAAGAATCCCGATGGCCCCGACAAGGCAGAAAAAGGCACCGGTGAAAAGCAGGGCGCAACTCAGGATGTTCAGGACGATTTCCACTGCCGGCATCAGGGTGATGCCCCCCCTTCCTCCACCTCCACTTCGATTTCCGATTTGTCGGCCCGTCCGTACCTGACGAATTTCAACACCGCGATGATGGCGATGAAGCTGAGCAGGGCATACAACACGGCGAGGTCGAGGAAGTCGGGCCGTCCCGTGAGAAATCCGAACAGTGCAATAAGCAGCACCGTTTTGGTGGCAAACATGTTGGCGGCGACGATTCGATCGAACACGGTGGGACCGGCGAAGGCGCGGAGCAGCGACAGGAGCATGGCGATCATGATGATCGCAGTGGTGATGGTCAGGACGGTGTGCATTCTAATCCCTCCGGCCCAGATTTGACACGCGCCTCTCCATTTCCCCCTCCCGGAGTGTTTTCGCGCCTTCCTCGGAGAGGGCGTGCACTAGGATGGCGTGCTCACGGACGCGCATGGAAAGTGTTCCCGGGGTAAGGGTTATGGAATTGGCGTAGATCACCCGCTTCAACTCCGATTTTTGCGGCGATGGGACTACCACCACGGTTGGCGAAATGGGCAGGGAGGGGTGAAGGATGCGCCGCGCAACATCCATATTGGACTTTACGATTTCCCAAACGAGCCAGGGGGCGTAGACGAAAAGACCGGGGAGGACATGGAAAAATACGCTTTCCTTGTCAATGATGTCCATGCGCCGGCAAAGCCAGACCACGAGGAAACAGGCGAAGAGGCCCAGACAGATGAGCAGGGGGGCGTAGTGACCCGACAGGACGAGCCACGAGGCCAATAGAACCAGAAACAACAGGATCGAGTATTTCAACCCGGAACCTCCTACACCCTCTTTGGATATGAAGCGTGGAACGATACTGTCGTCGCCGGATGGTGTCGACAGGAAAGTCTCTCCACGAATTTCCCGGGGATCCCCGATGTCCCGTGGTAGCGTCAGGCACTCGTGGGCCGGCTTTGCGACTCGTGGAGCTCAATCAGCGCCGCCCAATGCATCCGCGCACGGGCAGGTCCCATCAAAACGATGAATTCGGTCTTTTCAGAAATTCGAGTTCCTCCGCAGTGGATTTCCGTCCGAGGATCTTGTTGCGGTGGGGGTAGCGCCCGAACCGGTCGATGACGGCCTTGTGCCTGTGTTCGTGCTCGAGGTTCAGTTCCATGCCGGGCTGGTTGAACAGTTCAACCGCCACTTCATGAATCGCATGGGATTCGCTGTGCATGAATGGTAGGAAAAGAAACAGCTTTTGGGACGTGCTGAAGGTCCTGTTGGCATTCGCGGCAATGGCTTCCTGAGCCAAAGCCAGGGCCAGGGGATCGGAGGCGAACGCGGCCGGCCCGCCGCGGAGAATGATGCGCGAGAACTGGTCCAGCACGATGAATTCAGCGAGCCGTCCCAGCGGTTCTTCTCTCCACGGATATAACTCACATCGAGTGGCGGTGGCATGGATGCCTATGAACTGCTCCGTGATGACCCGGTCGAACCCCCCGCTCTTCTTGAACCACTGCTCGGGGGAAGTTTTTTCAAACCAGAACGCGAGTATTTCCTTGTGCTCCATGTGTTGCCACATTGTCAGAAGGGCCAGAAAAGCGGGATCAGGTACACGGAGGGGATGGCAATGACTAGGGACAGCGGCAAGCCGGTTCGGAGGTAGTCGGTAAAGCGGTATCCTCCGGGGCCGAGGACCATGAGGTTTGTGGGATAACCGATGGGAGTTGCCAGCGCCGTCGAGGATGCGAGCATCACTGCCATCAGGTAGGGCATGAAATCGACGTTCAGGTCCCTTGCCGCGGCCATGGCGATGGGAAGCATTAGCACTGCGCCGGCCTTTGCCGTGACAATGTTGGAGAGCACCATCGCCAGCGCAAAAATGGCCCCGAGCATCAGGGTGGGATTGCTCCCGAACAAGTTCCGCAGCAGTTGCCCGAGCATAGCTGCCAGGCCGCTCGTCTCCATGGCTTTGCCCAACCCGATCGCACCGGCGATGACGAGTAGAATCTCCCAGTCGATGGCCCGTCGTGCCTCTGAGGCGCGGCAGCACCGGGTGATGACGGTGAGCGCAGCTGCCGCGACGGCTGCCTGAATCATGGACAGAAAGCCAAGGCTCACCACGGCCACCATCACAAGCAGGATGGCCATTGCAATGGGTGCACGCTCATAGTGCACGGCTGCCTTGGCGCTGGTGTCGCTCACGAGGAAAAAATCGCGGTTGTTCCTCTGCTGGGCGAGAAAACCGGTCCGGGCGTCGAGCAGCAGGGTGTCGCCCGCCTGGAGGCGGATGTCCCCGATTTTTTTTCGGATCCGGTCCCCGTTTCGCGCGACCGCGATTACCGCGGCATTGTACCTCGTCCGGAATTTGCCTTCCTTGATGGTTCGTCCGATCAGGGGGCAGGAGTTGCTGACCACGGCTTCCACCAGCATGCGATTGTGCCGTTGCTCGTCGAGCTTGAACACCTGGTCTGTCGCGGGCCGAAGCCCCCGGATTTTTTGCAGGTCCACCACCGAGTCCACGACGCCCGCGAACACCAGGCGGTCTTCCGCGTGCAGTTTGATGGAGGCCGAAACAGCGGCAAGGGTTTCCGCCTGCCGGTCGATTTCGATCAGGAAGAGCCCGGGCAGTCCGCGCAATCCTGCTTCCTCCACCGTTTTCCCCACGAGGTCGCCCTCCGGCTCCACGATCATTTCGACGGTGTATTCGCGCGCGTCGTCTCCGGAGTTGAATGCCGGTGTCCGGTTCGGCAGCAGCCACCGCCCCGTGAACAGGAGAAACAGCATTCCGAGGAGCGCGATGGGAACCATTACCGCGGACATCTCGAACATCCCGAGCCCGGGATGGTCGGTCTCCTGCACCAACCATCCGCTGACGATGAGGTTGGTGCTGGTGCCGATCAGCGTGCAGGCGCCTCCAAGGATGGATGCGTAGGAAAGTGGAATCAGAAGCCGGGAGGGGGAGAGCCGGTGTTTCTTGGCCCAGTCGGTGGCCACGGGCAGCAGCATGGCGACCAGCGGGGTGTTGTTGAGGAAGCCACTCAGTGCCGCGGTGGGCCACATGATGCGGGCCTGGGCATCCAGTTCTGAGCGTGGCTGGCCCAAGGCCCGGTTTGCGATCCAGGAGAAGGCACCGGTCTCCCGGAGGCCTGCCGCGACGATGAACAGGGCGGCAATGGTCGCTACACTTTCGTTAGAGAGGCCTGAGAGCGCGGCGGGCGGCGTGATGACTCCGGTTACCCAGCCTCCCGTGTGCCGGTCGGGCACGGGCAGGATCATCAACAATCCCAAACCGCCCCACATGGCAAAATCGGGGGCCCGATTGAGTCGCACAAGGAGAATCAGGACAATGAGGATGACCACAAGGGTCGCTGCAGGTGCGAAGTCCATTGCTTTCTAACTTGGCTCTTGATTCCTAAGGCCCCTGCCAAAGACGGTTTTTTACATTGTACGGGCCGCGAGTGGTTTTCGGTTTCGGGTCTGGTGTTCGTGTTTCTTGAAATAGGTAAACTCGAAGGTTGAACAACCAATATCGATCATCGAGCGCACCGCAGGGGAGCATGCTTCACTTCGATATTGGGCGTTCAACACCCGATGTTCAATTCGTTGCACGGAGTCACGCAAGAATTCAAAACCAAACCTGAGTCCTTTCGCTGGCCGGCGCAGCGCTTTCCCGCGCGAGAAGCCCAGACACCGGCCCATATATTGGACAGTTGCATCACCTCCCACAAGATGATTTCCTGCGGCATGATGAAACTCAGGGCATGTCTTCTGTTTCTGGCCGCAATGGTTGCCTGGAATGCCGCAGCCGAACAGGAAAAGCCCCTTTCAAAACGTCCATTTTGCTGGGTGATGAAATCTCCGGGTGAAAGCATCGAGTCGTATCTTCTTGGATCCATCCACGTGGCGAAGCCGGAGATTTATCCGCTGCCAGCCTCGGTCGAGGACGCATTCTTGGCCTCGGAAGTGATTGTGGTGGAGGCCGACCCTCAAGAATCGCAGTCACCAAGACTCAGGGAAATGCTGATTGGCCGGGCCATGAACGTGTCCGGCGCGAAGCTTGAGGACGTGCTGTCCGAAGACGCGTACGGCCGGCTGGTCTCCTACGCCAAAAAGGCGAATTTGAAGATGCCGATGCTGAACCGGTTCAAGCCGTGGTATGTCGCGCAGATGATCACGGTGATAGAAATGCAGAAGCTGGGCTTTAAGGCGGAGCATGGAATTGAAGTTTATTTTTTGGGAAGGGCCCGCGGCAAAATGCCGATGGTCGAACTCGAAGGAGCAGAGTATCAGCTTGAGTTCCTTAATTCTTTTTCGCTGGCGGAGCAGAGCCTGATGCTTGAGTACGCGCTTCTCGATCTGGAGAACATAGGTTCGCTCGTGGATGACATGATGGCCGCCTGGCTGGAAGGAAGCCCGCTCCGGTTGGAAAAGCTGCTGCATGGCTACCTGGAGGACGTCGAAGGCCTGGAGGGTGTCTATCGAAAGCTGTTCACCGCGCGGAACAGGAAGATGGCGGAAAAGATCGAGGTGTACATGACGAGTGGAAAGCGCCATTTCGTGGTCGTGGGTGCGGGACACGTCGTGGGTGACGACGGCATTATCGCGCTTCTTCGAGGCAAGGGGATCGAAGTCAGCCAGCTTGCCGCGGATGAATCGGCCGTTCGAGCAGATTGATCTGACACCTCCCCCGTCAGGCAGGGTGACCGCGACTCAAGGGATTACGATCGGGCAGGGCGGCCTGTATGGAGCTTTGATGTACGCCTGCTGTCAGCGGGTTTTTTTCCTCGTCCGCCGGTAGCCAAGCCAACTCACGAAAAGCCATCCGATGACCACGCCGATGCCCAGCACGATGAAAATCAGAAGCGCCATCGATATTTCCATGGACCAGAGCAGGAACTTGACCCGGGCGGCGCGGAGATTCTGGAAGATAAAAATGACGGGTAGGGCGGCGAGAACGAGGCTTGCGCCGAGCCTGATGTGGTCGCCAACGGTTGATTTCGGATTTGTCATGGACCCCACGGTAGCGGCTTCGTGTTTCCCTGATCAATTACATACTGGGCCGCGCATTGGAGTTGTCCGCAGTTGTTTTGCCAGCGATAAGAAGGCCCATGTACGTGACATTCGCAATCATTTAAGTCCTGGGGCGATTCAGGGCGTTGCTTCTGGGCGGGGAGTTCCGAATCTAGGGTCGGGCCGTGCCCTTACTCTTTCAAGCCTTTTCTCCACCTGAGCCGTCTTTGCCTGATCGGAATCGATCGACCGACGCGAATTTCGTTTCCTCCTGCACTCCCTTGGGGTTTTTCCTGTCCAATTCCTGCCGCTTTTCCCGCGGCCGGATTGTCGTACATGCAATTCCCATGGGTATAGGTAACGACGACTCCTTGTTCCCGTTGTTGAGCAGAGGTTTGAGGATCAATGTTTCCGCCTGCGAGAACCCCGCGGGATCCCTCCCCGGAGCATGATGCAATTGTAGCATACATCGGGAGGATGGAATATCATGATGTGATTTCGTGACTCGCCCATGACCCACGAATTGGCGGCGTAAAAATGGTATTAGAAGGCAACTTGCAGCCCATCGCAGGACTTTTTGAGGGTTCAAACAGCCCCCGGGTGTTCGCCCACCGCGGCCTTTCCTCGGATTTCCCGGAGAACACCCTGTCGGCCTTTCGTGCCGCGGCGAACCATGCGGGCGTGAAAGGGATTGAACTCGACGTGCAGTTGACCCGGGACGGGATCCCTGTTGTTTTTCATGACGAATGCCTCGTCCGGCTGGGCAGGGCTGGAACGGGGATTCGGGACTTGGAGTTTGTGGAATTGTCTCGAATCGATGCCGGAAGCTGGTTTGATCCGGATTTTTCCGATGAACGAATTCCCTCCTTGGAACAAACGCTGGCGGTCTCGCCCGGGTCCGTCTTCCTTGTGGAGTTGAAAAGCTGTCCTGCGGACGCGCGAACAGGACGGGGGAGGGACCTGGTGCATCGCGTTATTGCCCTGCTCGAAAAGACAGGAAACTCGAACCGGTGCGTGATCCTTTGCTTTGACTCTGAACTTCTACTGCTGGTTAAGGAGCTTCAGCCCGAGGTCCACTGCATGTTGAACGTTTGCAAGCCGCCCGGGAATGGATCCGGCGACTGGGTCGAGTCGATCCGCGGTTTTGAGGCTGTGGACATCAGCATATGTCATCTCAATCCCGCGGTCGTTCAGACATTGCATGACGCCGGGTTGCTGGTGCTCACATATACGTGCAACACGGCGGATGACATTCGGAAAGCGTGCGACTGCAACGTCGACGGGATCATCACCGATTTCCCGGACCGGGTTCTCGGGCACTTGACGTAGGATGGGCACCACTTCCGAGTTCAGGGCATGGACCGGAGAAGTGCGTGCCAACCGCATGTGCCTGAGAGGGGCGAAACGAACCGGGAGGTGTGTATGCTTCGTGGGGTCGGTGCCTTCACGCCACGAATGTTGGCTCGCCAAGTTGTCGCCTCCTACTTCGACAGCGCGCTGCGTATTCCCTCTCCGATGGAGGGATGGCGGAATGGAAAGGAATTCTTTTGCAGTACGCCGGGCCGCGCCCGAATGCTGGCGAGGATTGTCTCGTGCGCCATCCCGCCTGGCAGGCAGCGAAGGGCGAAGGACGGAACCGGCAGGATCGTCGGTCGGCGCAGCGCCCGTCCCAGCGCCCGGGTGAACTCGACATTGGTGACCGGATTCGGCGACACGATATTTGCGGGCCCGTGAACGGCCTTGCATTCGACCAGGTGAATCAGCGCGCGCGCTGCATCTTCGAGCGATATCCAACTCAGGTATTGCCTGCCGCTGCCCGCGATTCCCCCCAGACCCAGGCGAAACGGCGGAAGCATTTGTGCAAGCGCGCCGCCTCCGGCGCTCAGCACGATGCCCATCCGGGCCATTATGACCCGGATTCCCGCCTGCCTCGCCGGGGCAAGGGACCCTTCCCAATCCCGGCAGACGTCCGCCAGGAATCCCTGGCCGATCGGATCGCCCTCGTCAACCTCCCGGTTCCCGCTGTCACCGTAAAAGCTGACCCCCGAAGCGCTCACAAGACAGGAGGGGGGGGGGGAGCACATGGCGAGGATGCGTGCAAGAAGCACGGTACCCCGGCCCCGGATGACCCGGAACCGGCGTTTATTTGCCGATGACCAGATGCCGGCGATGAAAACGCCAGCCAGGTGAAACCCCGC